>NZ_ABJL02000008.1:3000000-3300000 GCF_000172175.1 Bacteroides intestinalis DSM 17393
TTCTTTTCCCGGCACTGGACAAAGGTGAGAAGGTTTTCTTCATAGTACTCGATAATTTCCGTTACGACCAGTGGCGCGTACTTGCCGACGAATTATCCAGTCTGTTCAATATAGACGAGCAACTCTATTTCAGCATTCTGCCCACTGCCACACAATATGCCCGTAACGCTATTTTTTCCGGTCTGATGCCTGACCAGATAGCCAAATTGTTTCCGGAACTGTGGGTAGATGAAGACGAAGAAGAAAACAAAAACCTGAACGAAGCTCCACTGATACGTACAATCATTGAGCGCTATCGCCGCAACGACACATTCTCTTATCATAAAATCAATGATGCAGCCGGTGCAGAACGCTTATTGACACAACTTCCTACCCTGGCACAGAATGACTTAAACGTTGCCGTATTCAATTTCATCGATATGTTGAGCCATAGCCGTACAGAGAGTAAAATGATACGTGAACTCGCTTCTACTGAAGCTGCCTATCGCAGCATTACCCTTTCATGGTTCCGCCATTCACCCTTGAGCGATCTTCTGAAAGCGCTCGCATCCCGTCAATATCGTGTCATTATCACGACCGACCACGGCAGTATCCGCGTAGATAACCCTGTAAAAGTACAGAGCAACAGTAAGGAAATCAATGCTAACCTGCGCTATAAGCTATCACGTAATATGGCATACAACCCCAAACAGGTATTTGAAATCACCCGCCCGGCCGAGATACACCTTCCCTCACCCAATGTGAGTACGCGCTATATCTTTGCCACAGGACGCGATTTCTTTGCCTACCCCAATAATTACAACCATTATGTCAGTTACTACACCGATACCTTCCAGCACGGAGGTATTTCGATGGAGGAAATGATAATCCCGCTCATCACACTGAGCGGACGAAGCTGAAAGTAAATTGTAAATTCAATCTAATATGGAAATTAAAATTCAATCTCTGGACCATATCCATGAAGCCGCCCGCGAGTTTATCGCTGCTATGGGCGACAACACTGTTTTTGCTCTCTATGGAAAGATGGGAGCTGGTAAAACTACTTTTGTCAAAGCACTTTGTCAGGAACTGGGTGTTGAAGATGTCGTTACATCACCCACCTTTGCCGTTATCAACGAGTATCGTTCGGACATAGCGGGAGAACTCATTTACCATTTCGATTTCTATCGTATCAAGAAGCTGGAAGAAGTATACGATATGGGTTATGAGGATTATTTCTACAGTGGGGCACTCTGTTTCATTGAATGGCCGGAGCTGGTAGAAGAACTGTTGCCGGGCAATACAGTGAAAGTAACCATCGAAGAGCTGGAAGATGGTTCACGCAAGTTGACAATGGAAAATCAAGGTTAATATCTTATGAGTCAATACATCGTACAAGGCATCTTTGCAGTGGCCGGCATCATTTCATTACTGGCAGCAATATTGGACTGGGAGTGGTTCTTCACTGCTCGCAATACACAATTCGCAGTAAAAAGTGTGGGAAGAAAACGTGCCCGGTTATTCTATGGTGTACTGGGAGTTATTCTTATCGGAATGTCGGTGTTCTTCTTTCTGAATACACCGCCGGTATAATTTTTTAGACGCAGAAACTGCAACACCTGCATTATCTGCGTCTAAAAACTCAAGGATTCTATTGCCATCCTCCGCCAAGTGCTTTATATAGCCGCACCAACGTTATCTGCTTATCCCGTATCGCATTGCTTAAACCTATCTGGGCATCAAAATATCCACGTTGCGCATCCAGCACATCCAAATACCCGATCACTCCGTTGATATACTGTAACTGCGCCAACTCTACATTACTCCGTGCCGCTTGTTCCAATTGTAGACGCGATTCATAAATCTCTTTGATTTTACTAAAATCCACAATGGCATTCCGCGCATCCTTAAATGCTGTCAATACTGATTTCTCATAAGAATACACCTCTTGTTCATAAGCTGCTTTCTTTGCTTTTAACATTGCGCGGTTCTTTCCCATAGCAAACAAGGGCGTCAGTAATGATCCGCTCAAAAAATGATATGGTGATTTCAGGAAATCCGAGAACTCAGCACTCTCCAAACCATAATGCGCTGTCAAAGCCAAACGAGGAAACATATTGGTATATGCAAGCCCCACTGATGCATTGGCTGCAATCAACTTCTGTTCCGCCTGACGTACGTCCGGACGACGCTCCAATAATGTGGAAGGAAGCCCAACAGGAAGGCTTTCCGGTAATTTCACTTCTTCCGGCAATACTGAACGTGCAATCTTCTGCGGATAATCACCAGCCAGAAACGCAATATCATTTTCTTTTATGGAAATCTTTCGCTCCAGATCCGGTACCAAGGTCGCAGTACGTGCCAATTCCACCTGTGCCTGTTGATAAGAAGTCTCTGAAGTCAGTCCGCCTTCAAAACGAAGCTTTGCCAAACGAACTCCCTCTTTACGGGCATTCAGTGTCTGCCGCACAATAGCCAATTCATTATCCAAGGCTACCAATTCAAAATACGCCTGAGCCACTTCTGCCACCAGACTCATTTTCAGTGCCCGTTGTGCTTCTATCGAACCCAGGAAATCTGCCATACTCTTATCTTTTGCCCAACGCAGGTTTCCCCAAAGATCTACTTCCCATGAGACTATTGCTTTGGCTTCATAACTCCGGTCCGAACTGTAATTATCTCCGCCATAATTCTCCGCCTCCTTATCTGCATATAACTTTCCACTGACTTGTGGAAAAAGATTAGCAAAGTCAATGCGTTTCATTGCGGCCAACTCCTTTACCCGGGCAGCAGCAATTTTCATATCTTTATTATATTCAAGAGTACGCTCAATAAGTGCTTGCAGCGTGGTATCAGTATAAAGTTCCCACCATTGCCGGTCGGCAATAGAAAGTGTGTCCTGTTCTGTGGAGTCAAGTTGCTGCGGCAAATTCAACTCCGGACGTGCATAGTGTTTACCCAACTGACAGGAACTGAACGCCAGTACCACCACCATTATCATACCATATATTGTATATTTTCTTTTCATAACTTATCGTTTAAATCGCTTCGTAACTTTCTTAATATTCGCGCTTTTCGCTTTTGCCTTCGCCTTATAAATCAGTACGAAGAAGAACGGGACTAAAAGAATACCTACCGTTACAGCCAGAATCATTCCGAAAAATACACCAGTACCAATAGCCTGACGGCTAGCCGAGCCCGGTCCACTGGCAATCACCATCGGCAGCATACCAAGGATAAATGCCAAAGATGTCATCAAGATAGGACGAAAACGCAACTGTGATGCATGCAAAGCTGCTTTAACTACATTCGCACCACGGTCTACCTGTTCCTTAGCAAATTCTACAATCAAGATTGCATTCTTTGCCGCCAGTCCGACTAGCATAACCAGCCCGATCTGGAAATAGACATCATTCTCCAAACCGCAAGTCCATACTCCGAGATAAGCTCCCAATGCGGCAATCGGCAATGAAAGTAATACCGCAATCGGCACTGTCCAACTCTCGTAAAGGGCAGCCAGGAAGAGGAATACAAACAGAAATACCAGCGCCAACACCATTGCCGTCTGTCCGCCGGCCTGCTTCTCCTGATATGAAAGTCCGCTCCATTCCACACCTATGTTCTCCGGCAAATGCTCACGGGCAATCTGCTCAATAATCTCCATTGCCTGACCGGAACTATAACCGTCGGCCGCTCCACCACGGATCACAGCACTGTTGAACATGTTGAAACGCTTGATGCTACCCGGCCCCGTGGTATATGAGGTAGTTCCGAGGGAAGTTAGCGGTATCATCACATTATCCGCCCCACGTACAAAGAACAGGTTAATATTTTCCTTGTGTTCCCTGTAAGGTGCTTCTGCCTGGATATATACACGATAAATACGGTTAAACATATTGAAGTCATTTACATATACCGAACCAGTATAAGCTTTCATGGTTGAAAACACATCTGCCAGCGGTACACCTGCCAGTTTCACCTTATCACGGTCTACATCGAAATAGAGCTGCGGGATATCTGCCTGCAAAGATGATGATAACCCGGATAATTCCTTGCGTTGCGAAGCGTAATACATCAACGTATCCGTCGCTTGTACCAGATTATCAAAAGTAGCGTCTCCACGTGCTTCGAGTTGCATCTCGAAACCACCCGAACTTCCCAGCCCCGGGATAACCGGCGGTGTGGAAAGATATACCTTACACTCGGGATACTCCTGCAAATCCTTTTTCACCTGAGCCATTACCTCATCGATAGTCTGTCCGTCACGTGCACCCCACGGTTTCAGAATAACTGTCAGTTCACTACGTGCCTGACTGCTACCCACACGGGGGCTACTACCTACTACACTCTGAACATACTCTACAGCCGGATTCAACATCAGATATTCTATAGCACGTTCCGATACGATTCGCGTACGCTCCAGCGTCGCACCTTCAGGCAATTCCAATTCCACTTTAAAGTATCCTTGATCTTCTACAGGCAAGAAACTAGTCGGTATCAGGCGGTTTATCAATAAAATAGCTACCAATATCACACCAAATGCACTCAATACCCTGCGGGGATTGCCTATCACACGTGAAATCTGGCGAACATACTTACGGTTACCCATATTCAGTGCATAGTTGATATAGCGGAATACAATATTCTTCCGTTTATGAGATTCCGGTTTCAATATCAATGAACACATCACCGGACTCAGAGTCAGCGCAACAACTGTAGAAAGCAATACGGAAACCACAATTGTCACCGTAAACTGACGATAAAGCTGTCCTGTGATACCACCGAGAAAACTAACCGGTACAAACACAGCTGCCAGCACCAGAGACGTAGCAATAATCGCTCCCGTCAATCCTTCCATCGCTTTCTTTGTAGCCTCGTAAGGTGGCAGTTTCTCTTCATGCATGATGCGCTCCACATTCTCTACCACCACAATGGCATCATCCACCACAATACCAATGGCAAGTACTAATCCAAGTAAGGTAAGTATATTGAGAGAGAAACCGAATATCAGCATGAAACCAAACGTACCAATCAGAGAGATAGGTACCGCCACAATCGGAATAAGGGTAGCACGCCAGCTTTGCAATGATAAGAATACTACGATAATCACCAGTATCAATGCTTCAAACAAAGTCTTGTATACTTCGTGAATAGACTCTGAAATGTAAGTAGTCATATCAAATGGAATCTCGTAACTCAATCCGTCAGGAAAGTTATTGCTGATTTCATCCATTGCCTTTTTCACATTCTCCGCCACTTCCATAGCATTGGCACCCGGAAGCATATAGATACCTAACACAGCTGCATTCTCACCATTGATGCTACTCTCCGTATTGTACGAAGAAGCCTCCAATGAGATACGTGCCACGTCACGCAAACGAATAATGGAACCATCCGCATTAGCGCGAATTACAATTTCCTCAAACTGTCCTACAGTAGAGAGACGTCCCTGCGTTGTAATAGGAATGGTAATATCCAATCCTGTCACAGGTTGTTGTCCCAATACACCGGCTGCTGATTCACGATTCTGATCTTTCAGAGCGTTCTGCAAATCGGCTACGGTCAGTCCAAAGTTTGCCAACTTATCTGGTTGCACCCAAATCTGCATAGCATAGTAACGGCTACCAATATTCGACACACGACCTACACCGGGAATACGGCGAAGTAAATCGAGCACATTCAATGTAGCAAAGTTACTCAGATAAATTTCATCAAACTTCGGATCAGAAGACCTCAGACAGATAGTCATTAACTGGCTGGCTGCCTGTTTTTCTACGGATATACCGTTTTGTACCACCTCTGCCGGAAGACGGGATTCCGCCAACTTCAAGCGGTTTTGTATTTCAACCGCTGCCAAGTCAGGATCAGCAGAAATATCAAATGTAACTGTAGCTGAGAAACCACCGGAGTTTGAGCTATTGGACTCCATGTAGAGCATTCCCGGCGTTCCGTTCAACTCTTGCTCAATAGGTGTAGCTACCGCTTGGGATACCGTCAGCGCACTGGCACCGGGATACGAAGCACTAATCTTCACCACCGGCGGTGTAATCTGCGGATATTGGTCAATGGGAAGCATCGTCAGTCCGATGATACCCACAATGACAATCAGTATAGAGATGACAGCCGAAAAGACCGGTCTGTCTATAAAGAAACTTACTTTCATACGCTCTCCCCTCCCTCTTCATCTTCTTTCTTCAACAGGGCATTGTTAACTTTAACTTTCATCCCCGGACTCAGTTTATGGTATCCTTCTACCACTATTGTTTCACCCGGCACCAAACCTCTCTCCACCACTACTTGATTCTGGAACTCCGGTCCTAACTCTATAAAACGACGTTCTACAGTAGAATCACGACGCATAACAAATACATAGGCACCACCTTTTTCTATAATAACAGACTTCAGGGGAACCACTGTTGCATTCTCCCGCACATCCAGCAATAGCTTCACTTTAGTAAACTGGCCCGGAAGTAATACGTGTTTCGGATTAGGCATTTCGGCACGAACAGAGAAAGTACCGGTACGTGGATCAACCTGCGGTTCGGCAAAGTCGACCAAGCCTTTGAAAGGATAGACTGTATTATCGGCAAGTGTAATAGAAATATTCGGCTGCCAAGAACGGGTAGAATCTTTCTGTCCCAGATTTACGTTACGTTCCTTGGTTTTCAGATAGTCTAATGCTGTCATACTGAAATCTACCAGTACCGTATCGCTTTTCACGATATTGGCAAGCAATGACTTGCCGCCCGTACCGACCAATGTACCAAGGTCTACATACCGTTCACTGATGTGTCCGGCCAGCGGAGAGCGAACCACTGTATATCCAAGTTCCAGTTCTGCCTGGTCAAGATCGGCCTGACTCATAGCAACACTAGCCACTGCCGTTTCATAAGCTGCCACCGCGTTATCCAAATCTAATTGACTGGCAGCATTTTGTTCATACAAGGGGCGAATGCGCTCCAGGTCACGTTGTGCTTTTTTAGCTTGTGCTTCATCTTTTTTCAGCTGTGCACGAGCCTTATCCGCCTTAGCGCGATACTGATCCTGATTGATAACAAACAATACTTGATTCTTCGTCACATAAGTACCTTCTTCGAAAAGCATATTTTCCAGATACCCTTCTACACGGGCACGAACTTCCACAAACTGTTGAGCGCGAACACGTCCCACGTATTCACCATAGATTTCGACATCATCTTGTGTCACCGGTTCCACAGCTACTACCGGAAGATCCGGTGCAGGTGCCGGACGATGAGTAATAAACCAGTAAATCGCTACTAACAGTACTATACCAATTGCGGCAATCACTGCCTGTTTTTTCGTTATTCTGAATTCTCTCTTCTTAAAAAACGGTTTCATAAGCTCTCTGTTTATGTTAATGTTAAAAACCCTATAAATAAAAAAACAACCGGCATGCCAAAGTTCGATGGCTATACCTTTATTATTCATAGTCAAACCATTAAAGTTTTAACAAAGGATTATGAGAGTGGGGAATTCACTCTACAAGTGTGGAATTATTCCACAAAAAAAGTCCGAACAAGCTGTCCGGACTTCTCTTTTACTTAACTGAAACTTCTTATTCTTCATCATCATCCAATGACTCCGTATATTCCAGTTCTCCTTGAACTACAAACAGGATTTCTTCCGGATCATACTCACCCATCTCATCTTTGTGGGCTTCTTTGATGATGTAATCTACGATTTGCCCCAGGTCGACTTCGATGCATCCATCTTCATCCGGCTTTGCATCTAGGATGCCGCTTTCAGAATAATACTCGTCAATCAAATCGAGAAAATAATAGAATTCATCATCGGAGTACTTCTCTTTTAACTCCTGCGGCAAATAATTCTTGATGTATTCGATGGTTTTTTCGTCATCGAGATCATCCTTTAAGAAATCGTCTTCCAGTCCCATAACAGTTAGTTTTTTAAGGGTTAATACCTTATTATATTATACTCCTATAAGAGCATCTTTTTTATCTTGTCATCAAAAGCTGATTTGCCAGCAGAACCTACCTGCTTGTCAACCAACTCACCGTTTTTAAAGAACAATACGGTAGGAATGTTACGGATACCATATTCAGCAGCCACATCACCATTCTCATCTACATCACACTTACCGATGAGAACCTGTCCTTCATACACTTCTGCCAATTCTTCTATGATAGGACCTACCATCTTACAAGGACCACACCACGGGGCCCAAAAGTCAATCACTACAGGTTTACCTTCTGCAAGGATTTCCTTATAGTTGCTGTCTGTAATTTCTAAAGCCATTGCGTTAATGATTAATTATTTAATGTTTAATGATTACTGTCAAATTATTTACGGAAGCAAAGATAACTAATTTATCCGGAATTCCAGTTCGGGGCGATCATTTAAATAAGAGATTAACTCACGTCCTACTGAAAGCTTCACAGGTCGGGAAATCATGTCTACTACCGTCTTACTATCAGGATCACTCACCTTAAAATAGAGTTCCGTTGTACCCGGATTCCCTTTCATTAGTGCAGCAAGCTCCGTAACCAAAGCCTGGTTCAACACAGAAAGCGGTATCAGGATAGTAATTTTAGAAATCAGTTTCTCTTTCACATCCGGAAGCAATTCCATAGAAGTAATCTTAACTTCCAACTCATCCTGCTTCCACTGTTTAGGTTGGCAACGAGCCTTAATGAAAAGGAAGGTACGTTCACCCAAATATCCCTGATAGGTTACCCAGTCATTACCAAAGAACGGAAGTTCAGCCGAACCGGAATAGTCTTCAATCTTCGCAATGCCATAAGGATTACCATTTTTACTGATTCCCCGACGCACAGAAGTCACAATGCCTCCCATCGTTATCTCTCGTCCGGCAAGTGCCGTTTTATCCTCCAACTCAGCCATACGCGTATTACATACGTGCTGCAATACTACGGAATATTCATCCAGCGGATGGGCAGATAGATAAATACCTACCAGATCACGTTCCTTGTTCAATCGGTCCAGATCACTCCAGCGTTCAGCTTCAGGTATTTCGGGAGTAGCAATGTCCACTACATTATCTCCACCGAACAACGAGTTGGCAGCCGCTGCCTGGTCTGCCTGATAACGGTTACCATAACGTACTAAAGTTTCCAGAAAAACCTCATTTTTGGAATTCACCGCAAAGTATTGTTCACGTCTTAACTCAGGGAACTCATCAAAACCACCTGCCAAAGCAAGACATTCCAGATTCTTCTTATTACAAGCTGTCAGATTGACACGCTGCACAAAATCGAATATACCTTTAAAAGAACCATTCTTCTCACGTTCTTCCATGATATTCAGTACAGCGCCTTCGCCTACTCCCTTTACTGCACCAAGACCGAAACGGATATTTCCTTCCGGGTTAACAGTAAACTTCAGGTTACTCTCATTCACATCCGGACCAAGAACTTTGATACCCATCGATTTACATTCATCCATCAATTTGGTGATATCAGTAATGTTCGATAAACTTCGGCTCATCACAGCTGCCATATACTCTGCCGGATAGTTCGCTTTCAGATACGCGGTCTGATAAGCTACCCATGAATAGCAAGTGGCATGAGATTTATTGAAAGCGTATGATGCAAACTTCTCCCAGTCTCCCCAAATTTTTTCAAGCACCTTCGGATCATGCCCATTCTTACGTCCGCCCTCGACAAATTTAGGTTTCATATGATCCAGTTTGTCACGCAGCTTCTTACCCATCGCTTTACGCAGGGCATCGGACTCACCGCGGGTAAAGTCCGCCAACAAACGTGACAAAAGCATCACCTGTTCCTGATACACCGTAATACCATATGTATCCTTCAGATACTTCTCCATGACAGGAATATCATACTCAATCGGCTTCCGTCCATGTTTACGGTCGATAAAGTCCGGAATATAATCCATAGGTCCCGGACGATAGAGGGCATTCATCGCAATCAAATCTTCGAAAGTAGATGGCTGCAACTCACGCAAATATTTCTGCATACCTGCAGATTCAAACTGGAATGTACCGATAGTACGCCCGTCACTATATAATTTATAAGTAGCAGGGTCGTCAATAGGCACCTTATCTATATTCAACGCCAGTCCACGATGCAAGCGCACATTTTCCACGGCCTCCTTGATGATTGATAATGTTTTCAATCCCAGAAAGTCCATCTTGATCAAACCTGTATCTTCAATAACCGAACCTTCATATTGGGTAACAAGCATCTTCTCACCCGTTTCCTTATCATCGGCAGTGCTTACAGGTACCCAGTCAGTAATGTCATCACGGCAGATAATCGTACCACAGGCATGCACTCCGGTACCACGCACATTGCCTTCCAGCATCTTGGCATATTTCAGTGTATCACGCACCAAAGGATCGGGAGAAGCTTCTGCTGCTTGCAGTTCAGGAACATAATCAATGGCATTCCGTAGATTCAACTTCTTATCGGGTATTTTATCAGGAACCAATTTAGCTAGACGGTCAGACTCAGAAAGAGGAAGTTTCTGCACACGGGCAACGTCTTTAATAGCAAGTTTGGTAGCCATTGTACCATAGGTAATGATATGCGCCACTTTTTCCTGACCATACTTTTGCGTCACCCAACGAAGCACTTCTCCACGTCCGTCATCATCAAAGTCGATATCGATATCAGGCAATGATATACGGTCGGGATTCAGGAAACGCTCAAACAGCAAGTCATATTTAATGGGGTCGATTTTCGTAATCTGCAAACAATATGCTACCGCTGAACCGGCCGCCGATCCACGCCCCGGACCTATCGAAACTCCCATATTACGCCCGGCAGCAATGAAGTCCTGTACAATGAGGAAGTATCCCGGAAAACCCATTGTCTTCATAATATGAAGTTCAAACTTCAAACGCTCCATCACTTCCTCAGACAAAGGATCTCCATAAAATATCTTAGCACCATCAAAAGTCAATTTGGCCAGATAATCCGCTTCCAGTTTGATACGATATAATTTTTCATATCCGCCCAGACGTTTGATTTTCGCTTTGGCATCCTCCTCACTCAACACCACATTACCATTTTCATCCTGAGTGAATTCATCAAATAAGTCCTTCTCGGTATATTTCTGCCGATACCCTTCTTCTGTTCCAAAGTCTTCGGGAATAGCAAAAGTAGGCATGATAGGTGCATGGTCAATGGAATAGTATTCTACTTTATCCAGAATTTCAAGAGTATTGGACAAAGCCTCAGGAACATCAGCAAAGAGCTCGTTCATCTCTGCCTTCGTCTTCATCCATTCCTGCTTGGTATAAAGCATACGATTCGGATCATCCAGATCTTTACCGGTACTCAAACAAATCAGCCGGTCATGTGCCTCAGCATGTTCCTCATTCACGAAATGAACGTCATTGGAACAAATGAGTTTAATATTATATTTTTTTGCAAACTCTATTAATTTGGCATTCGCCTTCTGCTGCAACGGATAAGCTTCATGGTTGGCACGCGGTATAGTAGCCCGATGCCGTTGTAATTCCAGATAATAATCTTCACCGAAAAGATTTTTATACCAGCGTATGGCTTCTTCCGCATCTTCCAGCTGGTCATTGATAATCTTCTTAGGCACTTCACCACCAATACAAGCCGAACATACAATCAAACCTTCATGATATTTCTCCAATTCGTTACGGTCGGTACGCGGACGCATATAGTAACCTTTGGTCCAAGCTCTGGATACCAGCTTAATCAGATTATGATAGCCTTTCTCATTTTTCGCCAATACAATTAAGTGCCAACCGCTTTGGTCAGGTTTACCTTCTTTTTTATCCATAGTACGGCGAGCCACATACATCTCACAACCAATGATTGGTTTAAACAGCTTATTTTCAGCTTCCGCAATCTTCGCACGACAGTCAGCAAGTTCCGCTTCCTTATCATCGCAAGCAATCTCGCCGCTTTCAATACCAGCCATCCGTTTTTTAAGATCTTTGATCTCCCCCTTCGGTCCGCTATTCTTTTTGTTAACGTAGTTAGTGAATTCCTTAATGCCGAACATATTCCCGTGATCAGTCACGGCTATTCCCTTCATTCCATCTTTCATAGCCTTGTCCACCAACGCACTTACGCTGGCCTGACCATCGAGTAAGGAATACTGGGTATGAACGTGCAAATGAACAAAATCCTGCATAAATATCTCCTTTCAATTAAGAGCATAAAAGTACAACCTATATAAGACCTAACAAAAATATTTCCCTAAAAGTTATCAACAGATGCATTTCTCCCTCCAAATGCTTGTTAGATTTTCAAAATAAGCCTATTTTTGCCGATAATTTGTATTCAAGAGAATAAAACAACTTAGATGAGTCGACTAAAAAAGCTAAAAAAGATACGAATTCACCGCGAAGGGACACACACACTGGCCGGTAGCTTACTATTGCTATTGGTTGTCAATTCAGCACTTTATTTTGGGCTGGAATGCAAATTACCGTTCTATATCGTAGCTGTGGTCAGTATCGTCCTGTATGGAATGCTGGTGAATTTCTTCCGATGCCCTATCCGCCTATTTGGCCAGGAAGACACCGAAAAGATTGTGGTGGCACCTGCCGATGGCAAAATAGTAGTCATAGAAGAAGTGGATGAAAACGAATACTTCCACGACCGCCGTCTTATGATTTCTATTTTTATGAGTGTCATCAATGTACATGCCAACTGGTATCCGGTAGACGGAACCGTAAAGAAAGTGGCACACCATAATGGTAAGTTCATGAAAGCTTGGCTGCCGAAAGCCAGTACCGACAACGAACGCTCTACAGTGGTGATTGAAACTCCCGAAGGTGTAGAAGTAATGGCTCGGCAGATTGCCGGAGCTATGGCACGACGTATCGTCACTTATGCCGAACCCGGCGAAGACTGTTATATCGATGAACACATGGGCTTTATCAAGTTCGGGTCTCGTGTAGATGTTTATCTCCCATTGGGCACAGAAGTGTTCGTGAAAATGGGACAAACCACCACAGGAAACCAGACCGTGATAGCCAAACTAAAATAACTAAACAATGGCTAACCGTATTACTCGCCATATCCCCAATACACTGACATGCCTGAATCTGTTCTCCGGCTGTATTGCATGTGTTATGGCATTTGAGTTCAAGTATGACTGGGCTCTGACTTTCATCATTATCAGTGCTGTGTTCGACTTCCTCGATGGAATGTCGGCGCGGGTATTGCATGCCCCTTCTCCCATTGGAAAAGAATTGGACTCCCTGGCAGACGATATCAGTTTCGGATTAGTACCTTCAGTTATCATATTCTCCTTATTGCGTGAGACGACTTACCCCGATTGGATGAGCAGCTTTCAGGAATATGTTCCCTATTTTGCTTTTCTCATTGCCATATTTTCAGCACTGCGTCTGGCAAAATTCAATATTGACGAACGCCAAACCAGTTCATTCATCGGACTAAATACACCAGCCAACACATTGTTTTGGGCGGCAGCCGCTGCGCAATACCATGACTGGCTGATACAAGGTGGGGTAGTTCTGTATGGACTACTAATCTGTATTGTACTATTCTCCCTGCTGCTGGTTTCCGAATTTCCAATGTTTGCTTTCAAATTAAAGAACCTCTCTTGGGAAGAAAATAAAATCCGTTATTTATTTTTGATAGTCAGTATTCCTCTACTTATTTTCGTAGGACTTGCTGCTGTCATAGGCTGGTACATCATTCTATGCTGGTTTGTTAGAAAGAAACTCTAAACAAATCTTTTGGCACAGTTGTTGTACTATCGTTCGTAAGACGAACAATATATAAAACGATTAGCCCATGTTTCATATCTTAGGATTTCTATTTGTCATCATAGTCGTTATTCTGGTCATCGGACTCAGTATCATCGGCACCGTTCTCCGGACTATCTTCGGACTGGGAGGAAAGCGTCGTTCTTCCTCCGGCAGTTATCAATCTGGTCAAGGTTATTCTTACTCAGGCGGTCAACAACCAAACTCTTCTTCACAAACCGATGAAGGAACCACTTCTGAAGGAAATAATATTCATAGAAAACACAAAAAACTCTTCTCTAAAGATGAAGGAGAGTATGTGGATTTTGAAGAAATTAAAGAATAATCAGACACGCCGTTTTGCAGCAAAGAAATCTTTCATTAAAGCAGCACAATCATCAGCAAGAATCCCTTTCACAACCACCGTTTTCGGATGTAACGCCTGTGGTGCATAACGCTGATATCCGCGCTTTTCATCTTCAGCACCAAACACAAGCCGCCCCATCTGCGCCCAGGCTATGGCACCGGCACACATGACACAAGGTTCAACCGTAACATAAAGAGTACATTCATTCAGATATTTTCCACCAAGGGTAGAAGCAGCAGCAGTAATTGCTTGCATTTCAGCATGAGCTGTCACGTCTGTCAATGTTTCTGTCAGGTTATGGGCACGTGCTATAATACGCTCTTTGCAAACAACAATCGCACCAACAGGCACCTCTCCTCTTTCTGCTGCCTTACGTGCTTCTACAAGCGCTTGCTTCATATAAAAGTTATCGTCCACCACCCTTTTACCTTTAATTTTTAATTCTCAATTTATCTTCGCATATCATGTTCTCCAAAAAGAGTCGGATAGTCCTCTTCCATATTTTTATGGATAAACATGAGAATAGTCTCCCGAAGCCAGCGTGATTTATTCGTTATCTTATACTTCTCCAGATAACGGTCTACAATCCGCAGCTCTTCTTCGCTCATCAGACATACGATGCGCTGTTCACGTTTCGGCTCTTCGGGTGTTGCTTTCGCACACGTTTTATCTCTCTTTCTCATATTTACTGCAAAATTAGTTTTACTTCTGTAAATACAAAGCAGAAAAAACGTATTTTTGCATAGAAACAGCTAAAATAGGGATAAATACAGGTATGGCAGCACACAATACCCTTGGAAAAGACGGAGAAGACGCCGCAGTAGCGTATCTGGAACGCAACGGATATATCATTCGCCACCGTAATTGGCGCAAAAACCATCTGGAACTGGACATTGTGGCAGTCAAAGATGAATTGTTGATTGTAGTGGAAGTGAAGACACGAAGCAATACGGAATACATCGAACCGCAAGATGCCGTTAATTGGCAGAAAATACGCCACATTGTAGTGGCTGCCGATGCATATATCAAGCATTTCAGTATAGACATTCCTGTTCGTTTTGATATTATCACCGCGGTCGGCGAAGCTGGAGCATTTGAAATAGAACATATTAAGGATGCATTTTATCCGCCAATGTTCTGAATTATAAATTGCAGTAAAATGAATATAAACGAACTCATAGCCCAACCGGAAGGACGACGTCTGGAATTCAAAGGCGAACTTCCTACAAATGTCGGTGATAATGTCGGTGATGTCAGCAATATTGATAACAATATCAGCTATAATGAATTGAAAATCACACAACTGATCTTGCATAATCCGAATATTACAACCAAGGAAATAGCTGAAACCTTAGGGATTAGCACACGCCAGTGTGAACGCATTATCGCAAAACTTAGACAATCCGGAAAATTATTACGCAAAGGTTCTGCAAGAACCGGTTACTGGGAGATTAATAACTATTAAAAATATCTGGAAATTATTATGGATATAGAAACTGCCCGCGAATACTGCCTAGCCAAGAAAGCAGTCACAGAATGCCTTCCATTCGATGAGTATTCACTCGTGATGAAAGTTATGGATAAAATGTTCGTATTGATTGACCTAGAATACTCCAACAAGATTTGTATGAAGTGCGATCCTGAGTATGCCATAGAGTTGCGCGAACGTTACTCAGCCATCGAAGGCGCCTATCATTTTAATAAGAAATACTGGAATCAGGTTTTCCTCAACGGTGATGCAGACGATAAGTTGATAAAAAGTCTCATTGATCATGCTTATGAGGAAGTCTTAAAGAAGTTCACCAAGAAAATGCGTACCGAATATGAAGCCTTACCCTGACATGAATAAAGAGTCCAACGAGCATCTCCCCTCTGCGAAATTTCCTGTTCCCCTGCTCGTATTAATGGAAACAGACTCCACCAATCGGCATTTAACACAACTTTGCGATGAACAAGGAACCGATATTCCGGAATTTATGACAGTAATTGCTGAACGCCAGACCGCCGGAAAAGGGCAACGTGGCAACAGTTGGGAATCGGAAGATTGCAAGAACATTACATTCAGCTTCGTACTTTATCCTACCTTCATTGAGGCACGTCAACAATTTATCCTTTCTCAGATCATCTCTCTCTCCATCAAAGAAGAATTAGATGAATGGGCAGAAGGTATCTCCATAAAATGGCCGAATGACATTTATTGGAATGAGAAAAAGATTTGCGGCATACTGATAGAGAATGATCTTTTAGGACATCATATCGGACGCAGCATTTCCGGTATCGGGGTGAACATCAATCAGGAAGTCTTCCGAAGCGATGCTCCCAACCCGGTATCCCTAAAACAGATTACAGGAGAAGATCATGATCGATATCTGATACTTGCCAATATTATGAAACGGATAAAAGAGTACTATACCCTTTTACGAACAGACTGTTCAGGTAAAACAGCAGACTTGATTAACACCCGTTATGCTCATTCCCTATTCCGTCGGAATGGCTTTCACCGCTATGCAGATGCGAACGGCGAATTTCTTGCCTGCTTACTACGCGTAGAACCGGACGGGCGATTTATTCTTGAAGACCAAGAAGGAAAAGAGCGCGGATATTTGTTTAAGGAAGTACAATACATTCTTTAAATTCAGGTAGGGCTTCTTGAACTCAGAGGCTACATAGAGTTTATGTTCACTTTTACCTGCACGCTTGCACTAAGCGTGATAAACAACTGATAAACAGTCCAAATTCAGTGGTGGCAGCAACATTTAGTCAAGGAGATGTGTCAAAACTAAGGCACATCTCCTTTTTTTATATTTAAATGTTTTTTTTCTCTATGCGACTCTTTTTTCACTAATTTGGTAATACGCGGCTATATTCCTCGTATATTGCGTCATAATTGTTCTGATAAGAATACATATAATGCGTGCAGTCCCTCCCTTTCCTGCTTTTAGTAGTTTAGCACACATTTTTTTGATATTAAAAGCTATAGCAAAGAAAGCAAAGTCCATCGTAACCTTGTCTTCTCCTTTATGTCTGAACCGGCGGTATGCCATGTTGTATTTCATTTGTCCAAACACAGCTTCCGGTTCTATACACCTCCTGCCTCTATGCTTGATACCTTCCTCTGAGAGCAATTTTTCCCGTGCCTGCCGTTTGTATTGGTTTAACCGGTGATTGACTTCTATAATACGATTTCCCTGGGCTTTAAAGCAACTGCCACGCAAAGGACAACCCTCGCAATTTTGTGCTTTATAACGTGCACTTTCGGTGATGTATCCGCTTGCAGTTTTGTCACGTCTGGTCCCTATACGGTTCATGCGCTGCCCCATAGGGCAAACGTAATAATCCTCTTCTGTATTGTAATGGAGACTTTCCGCATGGAACGGATTGGGAGTATAACGGGGACGCTGTTCTTTATGGAAGAAGTTATACTTGACAAAGGCTTCTATCCCGTTCTCCTGCATGAACCGGTAATTTTCTTCTGAGCCGTAACCGGAGTCTGCCACCCCGACAGCGGGTAAGCGGTTATAGCGATGTTGGAAGGAGTGGAAGAAAGGAATGAGCGTCAGTGTATCGGTAGGGTTGGGAAACAGTCGGAAGTCTATGAGAAATTGGTTTTCAGTACCTATTTGCAAATTATATCCGGGCTTGGTCTGCCCGTTCTTCATGGCGTCTTCTTTCATACGCATGAATGTGGCATCAGGATCAGTCTTGGAATAGGAATTACGTTCTCCAAGAGTGTCAAGATGATTGTCGTATTCCATCAGCTTGTCACGATACCCTTCAAGTTCCTTGAGCTGTTTCTTCTTTTCGCGCAGGGCTTTCTTTTGTTCCTTATCCTTTGTCGCAGGCTGGTGTTCTAGGACTTCTTTAAGTTCATCCACTATGTCAGAGAGCATGGCGGGAGTGAATTGGGCGGGTGTGTCTTTTACGGAGTTCTCTTGTGCAATGGCTTCGTCCACCTGTTCCAGAAGGATACGAATCTTGTCCAGCAACTTCGTGCGGTGCTTTTCAACACTCTTGCGCCAGACAAAAGTATATTTGTTGGCTTTGGATTCAATCTTAGTGCCGTCGATATACTCCACCTCAAGACTGATGAAACCTTTGTCGGCAAGGACAAGAACTAACTGGGTGAATACATTATTTATCTCCTCCTTTACACGGTTACGAAAACGATTGATGGTGATAAAATCCGGATGCTCATTACCGGCAAGCCAGATATAATGAATGTCACGCAAGAGAAGCTTCTCTATTTTACGGCACGAATAGATATTATTCATGTAGGCGTAGATAATTACCTTAAGCATCATTTTAGGATGATAAGGACAGCGGCCGGTTTCTTTATAAAGTTTATTGAAACCTTCAAGATGGAGAGTATCAACAACTGTGTTAACTATGCGAACCGGGTCGTTCGACGCAATGTTTTCATCAATTCTTTGAGGAAAAAGAACGGTTTGGTTGGGAATGTAAGGACGAAAATGTAACTTTGCCATAACGAAATACTTTATGCCTAAAGATACAAAAACTTTGGGGAATAGCAAAGCCCGGGCTTGCGAAAGTCTGGGCTTTGTGCATAAAAAAGGTTGTGCCAGAGTTTTGACACATTTACCTTTGTATTATCATCAATTCCTGCTTCTGCTTCCCGAAATGCTTAAGAACTTTCATATTCCCCCTAATATTTATCAGACTGACAACCAACGTTTTCGCATAAAGGAAGCACTGTAAATGATTGACCACAACTGTGGTTCACTAGCTTCACGTTTATGAAGCACTTGCTCTACGATTGTGAGCCAAGTTAACCACTACTGTAGTCATAGCAAAATAAGCATTGCTTTAGCAAGAAACATACATACTTTTAGTAACAAGCATACATTGTTTCGAGAAAGAACAATAAGGGAAAACATATTGCCTCATGGCCACAATTTCCCCCACCTGATACAAATAATTCAGACTAAAAAAGAGATATTTGAATGAATTCAGGTACTTGATTTCTACTTCTAATTTCTTATTTTATCCAAAGTATTACCTGCCTTACCCTTTACTAGTAACCCCGCATCGTTCATACGGTTCGGTTGGTTCCGTTGTTTATGAGTTGTAGCTTTGACCGTATATTTTTCCTGCTGTCCGACAAATTCTTTGCTAAAATCATCCGCCATATAATTAATCTTTGTAACTTTAGCCATTGAGAACATAGTGATAATCGTTTAAATGTCATATTCAGCACTACAAATTTAAGACTTTCATCGCTATATCCTTAGTATTCAAAAGAATAGCTTAATGTTTATATCAAACTCACGTTAAAACCAGTTCGAAAGATTAAACATAGCCAACCTTTAATACCAATTATATGAAAAAACTATTACTCTTCCTTATTATGCCATTTTTTACTGCATGCACACCTTCTGCACCAAAAATGCAAACTGTATATGAGATAAATATAGATTCCATATCGGAAGCACTACCTGAATTAGCTCAAATAAAATATGTTCCATTAGAAACAACCGATAGTTCATTGATAGGTAATATAGACAAGATATTGTATCAAAATAACAAATACTATATATTGGACAAAGTTGAAAAAAAGATACTAGTTTTTGATAGAAAGGGAAAAGCCATGCAAATTATCCATAAAGTGGGTCAAGGTCCTGGTGAATATCTTGAACCATCTGACATAGATATTGACAAGGAAGGTAATATTTACGTATACGACTGGGCTACCCAAAGTATAATAACATACAAAAATGGGAAACCGGAAAATTATGAAATATTAAAGATCGGACAATATTTCCTGGATTTTGCTATGACAGATAAATACATTTTTCTAAGCAATATACTGCAAGAGAATAGTTTCAAAATAAGTTTAGCACTCTGGGATAAAAAAAAGAATGAGATGAGAATTCTGAAAAACAATGAGCGCATTGAAGGCAACAAGCTGGCCTATAGAGCAAACCATTACTTCTATCGTTCAGCAAATATCGTAACTTATTATGAACGATTTTACCCATATATCTATCAGATAGACAATGACTCTATAAAATACTTCACAAACTTACTTACAAAGAAAATCCCGACAAAAGATGAAGTGGAACAATGGAGCCAAGGTACACCTAGTGAGCAATTTATGAAATCCATGCAATATGTAGGTGATATATCCGCATGTTATGAAACAGAGAAATACATATTTATAACAATCCAAGGCATGCCTCCCGGATATGGAATAATCAATAAAGAAAACAATCAAACGTATTATATGCCTACTCATAAATACAAAAACATGCCTAATGGTGGTGCCATTGCCACTACCGGAAAAGAATTCATCTCATATATGATACCGACAGAAGATAATATCCAACAGATTTTATCATCTGTCACAGATACCGAAAAGCAGTTACAAATAAAGAGTCTGGACGAAGAAAGCAATCCAATATTAGTTTTATTCAGCTATAAATAGAGGAAATAAGTTTATAAGAAATTATAGTCTCATATTATTAATATTATGTAATGCATTACTTTTTTTATTAAATAAAGAAAGCGAAATCATACTGATAGGCAATCCTAACAACAGCCATAAAATCAGAGAATTATACTTATAGACAATCAAACAAGAAATTATTCCTCTCATTTGATTTCCACTTCTAACTTCTTAATCTTTTCCAAAGTATTTCCTGCCTCCGTTGAAGGAAACAACTGCAACACCCGCTGCAAATAATCTTTTGCCTTGGCATAACCGTTAGAATAGACATCAGAAAGTCCATTACGATAACGGGCATATTGCATTCGTGTAGGAGAAGTTATCTTCTTATAATCATCTTCCAACTTTTTCTTTTCACGTTCTGCCTGTAAATAGAAATAATTTCCCAGAAAAATATTAGCTTGCAAATTATTAGCATCAAGTATCAATACCTTCTCATAAGTTTTTACAGCATCTTTTTCTTTACCCCGCATCATCTCCATTTCGGCACACGATACAAGAGCAGGAACATCGTCTGAATGATACTGCAGAAATTCTCTATAAAACAAATAAGCTTTGTCATAATTCCGCTTATGTTTGTAATAGGTTGCCAACTCATTTACCAAACGCGGAGCTACAGCGCTGTTTTTTTCCACCTGAGTCCAATAAAACATCTCAGTCTGATCTGCCCCAGCCTTTACCGACTGGCGAAACAGACTCACCGCATAGTCATCCTGCCCCTCAGATAAGGCAGCAGACACCTTTTGAAGCAACTCCCCGGCTGATTGTGCTGAGAGCACAAAAGGGAAAGCAACCATGAATGAAAATAGTAAAGTTAAGGTTCTCATCGCTTATTAATATTACCTAGTTCTTGTTTCCGCAAATATACTCATTTTTAAAATATTATGTATTATAAAAATTGTTATTATCAAATGCCTTTTTACCATTTACGGCAAAAAGAGTACCTTTGTCGATAAATAGAACAAATCAGTGCTTTAAAATGATTGCTCAAACTCCGAATATTATCAATAAAAGAATACTTCAGATAGCTGTACCTTCGATCATTTCGAATATCACAGTCCCACTATTGGGACTGATTGATGTGACAATCGTAGGCCATCTGGGATCTGCAGCGTATATCGGAGCTATTGCCGTGGGCGGAATGCTATTCAACATCATCTACTGGATCTTTGGATTCTTAAGAATGGGAACCAGCGGAATGACGTCACAAGCATACGGCAAACACGATATGGACGAAGTTATCCGACTTTTGTTACGATCCGTTGGAGTAGGATTGCTCATTGCCATTATTCTGGTGGCTTTACAATATCCCATCCGTAAACTGGCATTTACTTTTATACAAACTACAGAGGAAGTAGACCTGTTGGCTACACTCTATTTCCAAATTTGTATTTGGGGAGCTCCTGCCATGCTGGGACTTTACGGTTTTGCCGGTTGGTTCATTGGCATGCAGAATTCGCGTTTCCCGATGTACATTGCCATTACACAAAACATTGTGAACATCGCTGCAAGCCTTTGCTTTGTCTATTTGTTCCACATGAAAGTTGCCGGGGTAGCCCTGGGGACACTTACAGCCCAGTATGCAGGATTCTTTATGGCATTATTATTATGGAGGCGATATTATGGCAAATTGAAAGAACGTATTGCCTGGCAGGAGATATTGAAAAAAGAAGCTATGCTACGTTTCTTTCAGGTGAACCGGGACATTTTCCTACGAACCCTCTGCCTGGTTATTGTCACTCTGTTCTTTACCTCCGCCGGAGCAGCACAGGGAGAGGTTGTATTGGCAGTCAACACTTTGCTAATGCAGCTATTTACTCTTTTTTCTTATATAATGGATGGCTTTGCTTATTCAGGTGAAGCGTTGGTTGGTAAATATATCGGTGCGGACAACCGCCCGGCATTGCATCGTACCGTTTGCCAGCTCTTTATCTGGGGAATCGGACTTTCTACAGGCTTCACATTACTTTATTTCTTTGGCGGCAAGGCATTCCTAAGTTTGCTTACTAATGAAGTTTCTGTTAGCCGGGAAGCTGGAAATTACTTTTATTGGGTATTGGCTATCCCATTTGCAGGCTTTGCCGCTTTCCTATGGGACGGAATATTTATCGGAGCCACTGCCACTCGGCAAATGTTTTATGCAATGCTGGCAGCCTCAGCCGGTTTCTTCCTCGTTTATTACTCCTTACACGAGTGGATGGGAAATCATGCCCTTTGGCTGGCTTTCATCGTCTACTTATCTCTGCGCGGCATCGTACAGGCAGTTTTAAGTAGAAAAATTTTGTACCAAAGTTAATCATTACAGACAGAAAGCGTATATTTGCAGAAACTAAATGTAATATCATAATGGCAAAGTATAAAAGAGTTCTGTTAAAGCTCAGTGGTGAGAGCCTGATGGGCGAAAAACAATATGGCATTGACGAAAAGCGCCTTGCCGAATATGCAGCACAAATCAAGGAAATCCATGAGTTGGGCGTCCAGATAGGTATCGTCATTGGTGGTGGTAATATCTTCCGCGGATTGAGTGGCGCAAACAAAGGTTTCGACCGCGTGAAAGGAGATCAGATGGGAATGCTCGCTACGGTAATCAACAGCCTGGCATTAAGCTCTGCCCTGGTAGCTGCCGGTGTAAAGACGCGTGTACTGACAGCCGTACGCATGGAACCTATCGGTGAGTTTTACAATAAATGGAAAGCTATCGAATCTATGGAAGCAGGCGAAGTGGTTATCATGTCTGCCGGAACAGGCAATCCGTTCTTTACTACCGACACAGGCTCTTCCCTACGCGGCATTGAAATTGAAGCCGACGTTATGCTGAAAGGCACACGCGTAGATGGCATCTATACTGCTGATCCGGAGAAGGATCCTACTGCCACTAAATTTGACGAGATCACTTACGATGAAGTTCTGAAACGTGGCCTGAAAGTTATGGACCTCACTGCCACCTGCATGTGTAAAGAAAACAATCTGCCAATCATTGTATTTGACATGGACACAGTAGGCAATTTGAAGAAAGTAATGCAAGGAGAAGAGATCGGAACACTGGTACACAACTAATTTTCTCTGAAAAAACTCTGTATATCAGAGTGCTCTGTGGTGAAAATAATTATATTTGCAAAGTTTCAATTAAAGTACAATTCCAAAAACCGAAGAATATGAGAGACGTAAAAGACATCTTAGATGAAGCGCAAGAGAAAATGGATATGGCCGTTATGTATCTGGAGGAAGCATTGGCTCACATCCGCGCCGGAAAGGCAGACGTTCGTTTGCTGGATGGTATCCGTGTGGATTCTTACGGAAGCATGGTTCCTATCAACAATGTAGCTGCCGTAAATACTCCGGATGCCCGTAGTATCGCCATTAAGCCGTGGGACAAAAGCATGTTCCGGGTAATTGAGAAAGCAATCATTGACTCCAGTCTCGGCATTATGCCCGAAAATAACGGTGAGATTATCCGTATCGGTATTCCACCGCTTACAGAAGAACGCCGTAGACAGCTCGCCAAACAATGTAAAGGTGAAGGTGAAACTGCTAAAGTGAGTGTGCGTAATGCTCGCCGTGATGCTATCGATGCTTTGAAGAAATCCGTTAAAGACGGTCTGGCAGAAGATGCACAAAAGGGTGGTGAAGAAAAATTGCAAAAGATTCACGATAAGTATATCAAACAGATCGATGATATGCTGATTGCAAAGGATAAAGAAATTATGACCGTATAAAAACCAATTGACAATTGACAATTGAGAATTGACAAGTACCGAAAGAAACTGTAACTGAGGTATGTTGCCAAGCAATAATTGTCAATTGTCAATTTTCAATTGACAATTAAATTGAGGGGACTGGTAATAAAAAATACAGGTAGTTGGTATTTGGTAAAGACCGACGAGGGGAAATGTGTGGAGTGTAAAATCAAAGGTAACTTCCGTCTCAAAGGCATACGCAGTACCAATCCGGTAGCTGTGGGAGATTATGTGCAAATTATCTTGAATCCGGAAGGAACTGCTTTCATCAAGGAAATAGAAGACCGGAAAAACTACATTATCCGAAGAGCTTCCAATCTTTCTAAACAATCGCATATCCTTGCTGCCAACCTTGACCAAAGCATGCTTATTGTTACGGTCAATTATCCGGAAACCTCCACTACTTTCATCGACCGCTTTCTGGCTTCTGCTGAGGCATACCGCGTACCCGTTAAGATAATCTTTAATAAAACAGATGCTTATGATGAGGATGAGCTTCACTATCTGGACGGACTTATCAATCTCTATACTACCATCGGCTATCCCTGTTTTAAAGTTTCGGCCAAAACAGGTGAGGGTATAGAACAAATTCAGGAAGAATTGAAAGGTCGGGTAACACTTTTCTCCGGACATTCCGGTGTAGGAAAGTCAACCCTTATCAATGCGATACTGCCTGACCAAGAGGTAAAAACCGGTGAAATTTCCATCTATCATAATAAAGGTATGCACACCACCACCTTCTCTGAAATGTTTCCCGTTCCGGGAGACGGATATATTATCGATACACCGGGAATCAAAGGTTTTGGCACATTCGATATGGAAGAGGAAGAGATAGGGCACTATTTCCCAGAGATATTCAAATTCTCTGCAGACTGCCGTTATGGCAACTGCACTCACCGTCAGGAACCAGGCTGCGCCGTACGGGAAGCTGTAAAAGAACATTATATCAGCGAGTCACGCTATAGCTCTTACCTCAACATGCTGGAAGACAAGGAGGAAGGAAAATACAGGGCAGCATATTAAAATCATCATCACTTTATCACTTTTTTTAACGCTTCTCGTATTAAACCTTCCTGTTCTCAAGATGTCCAAATTCATGCTGACATAATCTGACGTAATACTAATACTGATACATGAATAAGAAAGTTAAATGGGGCATCATCATTTTTATTGGTGCCGGACTAATAGGCGGGGGTATTTATTCTCAACTCCCTAAGGAGAACAAAGAATTGGCGGCTGCAGACAAAGTGATGAGCACTAACCGCAATAATAAGAGAATACTGAATGTAAATGCAAAGATCATAAAACCTCAACTGCTGAAAGATGAAATAAAAATCAGTGGTAGCTTATTGCCTGATGAAGAGGTAGATCTTTCTTTCGAAACTTCCGGTAAAATTATTGAAATTAATTTCGAGGAGGGAAGCCAGGTAAAAAAAGGACAATTACTGGCTAAAGTAAACGACCGTCCTTTGCAAGCACAGTTGCAACGTCTTGTAGCCCAACTGAAATTAGCAGAAGACCGTGTATTCCGCCAAAATGCTCTGTTGGAAAGAGATGCAGTCAGTAAAGAAGCCTATGAACAGGTAAAAACTGAACTGGCAACCCTGAATGCAGACATAGATCTGATAGAGGCAAACATTGCACAAACCGAGCTTCGTGCACCATTCGACGGTGTGATTGGTTTGCGCCAAGTCAGTGTAGGAACTTATGCCTCTCCTACTACTATTGTAGCCAAACTAACCAAAATATCTCCACTGAAGGTAGAATTCTCCGTCCCCGAACGTTACGCCAACGATGTAAAAATCGGTGCAGGAGTGAATTTCGGACTTGAAGGTAAGCTCGAGACTTTCCACGCAAAAGTTTATGCCCGGGAATCCAGAATGGATCAAAACACCCATACGTTGACTTTACGTGCCCTCTATCCAAATGCCAACGGTTATGTGATGCCGGGACGCTATGCAGACATCCGTTTAAGCAAAAACGAGATTCAGGATGCCCTTGCCGTTCCATCCGAAGCGATTGTTCCGGAGATGGGTAAGGATAAGATATTTCTTTATAAATCGGGGAAAGCCCAGCCTGTAGAAATACAAACCGGCATACGCACGGAAGCCGAGACTCAAGTATTACAAGGTTTGCAGGAAGGGGATACTATTATAATCTCAGGAACCTTGCAACTCCGTACCGGATTACCTGTAACTTTGGATAACATTTATTAAACCGGATGCCTTATGAATATATCTGAACTCAGTATACGGCGCCCGGTACTTTCCACAGTGCTCACCCTTATTATCCTGCTTTTCGGGATTATCGGGTACAGCTACCTCGGCGTCCGAGAATATCCGTCCGTGGACAATCCTATCATTTCGGTATCTTGCTCCTACCCGGGTGCAAATGCCGATGTTATTGAAAACCAGATTACCGAACCACTGGAACAAAATATCAATGGTATTCCGGGTATCCGTTCCTTGTCCAGCGTCAGCCAGCAGGGTTCATCCCGTATTACGGTAGAATTCGAACTTTCCGTCGACTTGGAAACTGCTGCAAACGACGTGCGTGATAAAGTTTCACGTGCTCAACGCTACCTGCCCCGTGACTGTGACCCGCCTACGGTATCAAAAGCAGATGCAGATGCCATGCCTATCCTGATGGTGGCATTACAAAGTGATAAACGTTCTCTGTTGGAATTGAGTGAAATTGCCGACCTCACCGTAAAAGAACAATTGCAGACTATTGCAGACGTCAGTAGCGTTAGTATTTGGGGAGAAAAGCGTTATTCCATGCGTTTGTGGTTAGATCCGATCAAGATGTCAGGTTATGGCATTACCCCTATCGACGTTAAAAATGCAGTAGATAAAGAAAATGTAGAACTCCCGTCCGGAAGTATTGAAGGTAATACAGTGGAACTTACCATCCGTACATTGGGATTGATGCATACGGCAGAGGAGTTTAACAACCTGATCCTGCGGGAAGATAATAACCGCATTGTTCGTTTCAGTGATATCGGACGGGCAGAATTAGGTCCGGCGGATATAAAAAGCTACATGAAGATGAACGGAGTGCCTATGGTGGGTATCGTTGTGATTCCGCAACCGGGTGCCAATCATATAAAAATTGCCGACGCCGTCTACGAACGCATGAAACAGATGAAGAAAGACCTTCCTGAAGACGTGCAATATTCTTACGGTTTTGACAACACCAAGTTTATCCGTGCTTCCATTGACGAAGTAAAGGAAACCGTATATGTGGCATTTATCCTCGTTATCATTATTATTTTCCTCTTCCTGCGTGACTGGCGCGTAACATTAGTACCTTGTATCGTAATTCCGGTTTCGCTTATCGGTGCATTCTTCGTGATGTACCTGGCAGGATTCTCCATCAATGTGCTTTCCATGTTGGCAGTAGTATTAGCAGTGGGGCTTGTAGTGGATGATGCTATCGTTATGACGGAGAATATCTATGTCCGCATTGAACGTGGAATGCCCCCAAAAGAAGCCGGTATCGAAGGTGCTAAGGAAATTTTCTTCGCCGTAATCTCTACCACCATCACATTGGTGGCCGTATTCTTCCCCATTGTATTTATGGATGGTATGACAGGACGGCTTTTCCGTGAATTCAGTATCGTGGTATCCGGTTCGGTAATCATCTCTTCGTTTGCCGCACTGACCTTCACACCTATGCTTGCTACCAAATTGCTGGTAAAACAAGAAAAGAAAAACTGGTTCTATATAAAAACCGAACCGTTCTTTGAAGGAATGAACCGCATATATAGCCGGTCACTGGAAATCTTCTTACGCAAACGCTGGCTGGCTATGCCTCTTGTATTAGGTACTTTATTTATCATTGTATTCCTTTGGAATGCTATCCCTGCTGAAATGGCCCCCCTTGAAGACCGTTCGCAAATCAGCATTAACACCCGTGGAGCTGAGGGTGTGACGTATGAATATATACGGGATTACACAGAAGACATCAATCAGCTGGTAGACTCCATACTTCCGGATGCAGAGTCTGTTACCGCGCGTGTATCAAGCGGTAGCGGTAATGTGCGTATCACATTGAAAGATATGAAGGATCGTGATTACACACAGATGGAAGTAGCGGAACAGATTTCCCGGGCGGTTCAAAAGAAAACAAAGGCACGGTCTTTTGTACAACAATCTTCTTCATTCGGCGGACGTCGTGGTGGCATGCCTGTACAATATGTACTACAGGCCACCAATATCGAAAAGTTGCAAGAGGTATTACCCAAATTCATGGCAAAAGTTTATGAAAATCCGGTATTCCAGATGGCTGATGTAAACCTGAAATTCAGCAAACCCGAAGCACGTATCAACATCAACCGTGATAAAGCAAGTATCATGGGAGTAAGTACACGCAACATTGCACAAACCTTACAATACGGATTGAGCGGCCAGCGTATGGGTTACTTCTATATGAACGGAAAACAATATGAGATATTAGGAGAGATCAACCGTCAGCAGCGTAATAAACCTGCCGACCTGAAAGGTATCTATATCCGTAGTGACAAAGGAGAGATGGTGCAGTTGGACAATTTGATTGAACTGACTAGTGGTATTGCCCCACCGCAGTTATACCGTTACAATCGTTTCGTTTCCGCCACCATTTCTGCCGGACTTGCCGATGGAAAGACTATCGGACAGGGATTGGATGAAATGGATAAAATAGCCAAGGAAACACTGGACGATACATTCCGTACCGCATTGACCGGAGACTCAAAAGAATACCGGGAAAGTTCTTCCAGTCTGATGTTTGCCTTCGTACTGGCCATCTTGCTGATTTACCTGATTCTGGCAGCTCAGTTCGAAAGTTTCAAGGACCCGCTGATTATCATGCTTACCGTACCTCTGGCCATTGCAGGTGCCCTGGTATTCATGTATTTCGGCGATATTACTATGAATATCTTCAGCCAGATCGGCATCATTATGCTGATTGGTCTGGTAGCGAAAAACGGTATCCTCATTGTAGAATTTGCCAATCAGAAGCAAGAAGCCGGAGAAGACAAGATGGAAGCCATCAAAGATGCATCACTACAACGTCTACGCCCTATTCTAATGACCAGTGCCTCTACCATTCTGGGACTGATACCGCTGGCATTCGCTTCGGGGGAAGGTTGTAATCAGCGTATTGCCATGGGTACGGCCGTAGTGGGAGGTATGTTGGTATCCACATTCCTGACCATGTACATCGTACCTGCCATATATAGCTATATATCCACTAACCGCAGTAAGTTAAAGAAATCATGAAACGTACGATTTTATCCCTCATAACGATTTGTTGCACCTCGCTTGCTTTGCAGGCGCAGATGCCTCAATCTTATACACTGAAATCCTGTCTGGAATACGGACTTCAAAACAATTATTCGTTGCGCATTACCCGTAATGAAGAACAAGTCTCCAAGAACAATGCAACATTGGGTAACGCCGGCTACCTGCCAACACTTGACCTGTCAGCAAGTTATAAAGGAACTGTTGATAACACTGACAGTAAAGTGCGTGCCACCGGAGAACACCTCAAAGAGAATGGTGTATTCGACCAGACCATGAATGTAGGTCTCAATCTGAATTGGACTATCTTTGACGGTTTCAACATCACCGCCAACTACCAACGGTTGAAGGAACTGGAACGACAAGGTGAAACAAATACCCGTATTGCTGTAGAAGATTTGATAGCCAATATTGCAGCGGAATATTACAACTACCTGCAACATAAAATCCGCCTGAATAATTTCCGTTACGCCGTATCTCTATCCAAAGAACGTTTACGTATCGTAGAGGAGCGTTATCACATTGGTAACTTCTCCCGTCTGGATTACCAACAGGCAAAAGTGGACTTCAATGCCGACAGTGCTCAGTATATGAAGCAGCAAGAGTTATTGCATACCTCCCGTATCCAACTGAACGAACTGATGGCAAATGAAGATGTGGACCAACCGATTGTTGTCCAGGATAGCCTTATCAACGTAGACGGCAGTCTGAACTTTGAAGAGCTTTGGAATGCTACCCTGCAAGCGAATGCCTCCCTGCTGAGAGCCCATCAAAACAATACACTTGCACAACTGGATTACAAGAAGGTTTGCTCCCGCGACTACCCTTATCTGAAGCTGAACGGGGGCTATGGCTATACTTTCAATAAATATGATGTTGCTACCAATATCCAGCGTGGTAATCTCGGAGCAAACTTTGGTCTGACTATCGGCTTCAACCTGTTCGATGGGAACCGCCGTCGGGAACGTAACAATGCGCGTATTGCCATTCAGAATGCCCGTCTGGAACGGGAGCAACTGGAACAGGCATTGCGTGCCGACCTGAGTAATTTGTGGCAAGCCTACCAGAATAACCTGCAAATGCTAAACCTGGAACGTCAGAATCTTGTAGCCGCAAAGGAGAATCATGAGATCGCCATGGAGCGCTATATGTTGGGAAACCTTTCCGGTATCGAAATGCGTGAAGCACAAAAGAGCCTTCTGGATGCGGAGGAAAGAATCCTTTCTGCGGAATATAATACGAAAGTTTGTGAGATTTCCTTGTTGCAAATCAGTGGAAAGGTAACAAAATACCTGGAATAGAACAATTATTCCCCATCAGGCAAGTTTTTTTCCTCTATTTTTGCCGTCATAGAACTATAAAAACAATGATCATGAAAAAGATTTGCCTGTGTTGCCTGGCTCTAATCTGCCTGACAAACCTATTCGCACAAGAAACCGTAAACTACAAAGAAAAGATGCCGTACAAGATTTGGGTAAAGATGGCCCCCAAGCTCAACGACGAATTTTTTAAAACCGACGAAGCCATCCGCATTGGCGACAACGTCTTACTTTACCAGCAAACTACCGGAGGTTGGCCCAAAAACATTTATATGCCTGCCGAACTGACTCAACAGGAGTTAGAAGATGTACTTGCCTCTAAAGACGAAGTAAACGAAAGTACAATAGACAATGGTGCTACCAGCACAGAGATACAATATCTCTCACGCTTGTACCTGGCCACCCATATTGAGAAATACAAAGACGGGGCACTGGATGGTATTCGCTACATTCTCAAAGCACAATATCCCAATGGTGGTTGGCCTCAATTCTGGCCCCGTCCTAAAGGTTACTATACACATATCACCTACAATGACAACGCAATGGTAAATGTCATGGAATTGCTGCGTGAAGTATATGAAAAGAAAGAGCCCTACACCTATGTTCCCGACAGTATCTGTGACCGTGCCCGTGCCGCTTTCGACAAAGGTATAGAATGTATTTTAAAAACTCAGGTAGTACTGAATGGAAAACCGACTGTATGGTGTGCACAGCATGATGAACACACCCTTGCCCCCGCCAAAGCACGTGCTTATGAACTTCCCTCACTGAGTGGTGCCGAATCGGACAACATCGTCATTCTGTTAATGTCTCTGCCTGATCCTTCAAAAGAGATTATCGAATGTATAGAGAACGCTATCGAATGGTTCAAAGCATCAAAGATTGAGGGAATGAAGAAAGAGTTCTTCACGAATGATGAAGGCAAAAAAGACTTCCGTATGGTTCCATGCACAGATTGTCCTCCCCTGTGGGCACGCTTCTATACTTTAGAAGACAACCGTCCGTTCGTTAGCGATCGTGATGGGGTGAAGAAGTTCGACATTTCCGAAATCGGATATGAGCGCCGTAACGGATACAGTTGGTATAATAGTGACGGGCTGAAAGTATTCAAGAAATACGAGCAGTGGAAAAAGAAACACAATAAATGATAGTTTCGGACAGGTGCTCGCATCTTCTTTTTCTCACTTAATAGAGAATAGATACTCACCAAGATGAGAATAAACAGAGAAAGCTGCCCCAAGGAGTTAATAAACTTCTTCGGGACAGCTTTTACTTAATCTATAGAAAGAGAATGCTTACTTACTACAATTCCATGGTTTCAGTTGCTTAAAGAAATCATTGCCTTTATCATCTACCAGGATAAATGCCGGGAAGTCTTCTACTTCAATCTTCCAGATAGCTTCCATACCGAGTTCGGGATATTCCACACATTCGATACTCTTGATATTGTTCTGTGCCAGGATAGCAGCAGGACCACCGATAGAGCCGAGATAGAAACCACCGTATTTCTTGCAAGCATCCGTCACCTGCTGGCTACGGTTACCCTTAGCAAGCATAACCATACTACCACCATGACTCTGGAACAACTCTACATATGAGTCCATACGTCCCGCAGTAGTAGGACCCATAGAGCCACAAGACATTCCGGCGGGAGTTTTAGCAGGACCGGCATAATAAATAGGATGATCCTTGATGTATTGTGGCAGGTCTTCACCACGATCCAGACGTTCTTTCAGCTTAGCATGAGCAATATCACGTCCCACGATAATCGTACCGTTCAGTGACAAGCGGGTGGCTACCGGATATTTAGTCAGTTCTTTCAGAATATCTGCCATCGGTTGGTTCAGGTTTATCTTAACGACGGCACCTTCGCCTGCATGACGCATTTCTTCCGGAATGAGTTCACCCGGATTGCTGTCCAGCTTTTCAATCCAGATACCATCCTTATTGATCTTACACTTGATGTTACGGTCGGCAGAGCAGGAAACGCCCAATCCTACCGGACAAGAAGCACCATGACGAGGTAAACGAATGATACGTACATCGTGAGCCAGATATTTACCGCCAAACTGTGCACCGAGACCAATCTTGTGAGCTTCCTTCAGTACTTCTTTTTCAAGTTCCACATCGCGGAAAGCACGACCGTATTCATTACCGGTAGTTGGTAATTCATCGTAGTAATGAGTAGATGCCAACTTCACAGTCAACAGGTTCTTCTCTGCAGAAGTACCACCGATGACGAAAGCAATATGATAAGGAGGACAAGCAGCTGTACCCAGGGTTTTCATCTTCTCAACAAGGAAAGGAACCAATGTACCGGGATTCAGGATTGCCTTTGTTTCCTGATAGAGATAAGTCTTATTTGCCGACCCCCCCCCTTTAGTCACACAAAGGAATTTATATTCCATACCTTCGGTAGCTTCGATATCAATCTGTGCAGGCAGGTTACATTTTGTATTCACCTCGTCGTACATATTCAACGGAGCATTCTGAGAGTAGCGCAGGTTTTCTTCAGTATATGTTTTGTAGACGCCCAATGAAAGTGCTTCTTCATCGCAATATCCGGTCCATACCTGTTGTCCCTTTTCACCATGAACGATAGCCGTACCGGTATCCTGGCAGAAAGGAAGCACGCCTTTAGAGGCTACTTCTGCATTACGCAGGAAAGTTAGTGCTACATATTTATCATTATCACTTGCTTCCGGATCGCGCAGAATCTTAGCAACTTGCTCATTGTGCGAACGGCGCAACATGAATGACACATCGCGGAAAGCCGTATTAGCCATTGCTGTGAGACCTTCTTTTTCAATCTTCAGCATAGGTTTCCCTTCAAACTCGCTTACGGATACATAATCTTTTGTAAGCAGATAATACTCTGTCTTATCTTCTCCATGCTCAAACATAGGTTGATAATGGAACGGAGGTGTTGTTGCCATAATTACTCGTAAATTAAATTAATGAATCGTAGCACAAAGGTAAGAACTATTATTGAAATATTTCTTTAATTAGCGTAAAATGATGCTATCCGCTGCATACGACTTATCAGTTCGTCACCCAATGCTGTCTTATCTTCAATATGTTTCAGCACAGCAGTGACAAAAGGATTACTTTCGAAATCTCCACGCACCTGTTCAAAGTCCATTTCTTTCTCTGCACGCGAACCATCGGCACCAAAGCCCGTCATGGAGGCCAGTGAGAATTCTTTCTTAGCGTCATCGTACACCATACAGTCCAGCCCAACTACAGCTTCTTTCCACTTTTCTACAATACGGATGATATCTGCCGTCGTAATATTCTCAGGCTTGATACCATAAAACTCTTCTAACTTCTCATAAGCCCAGGTCCATTCGTAAGTATAGTAGTTCTGATGCATCTTCTCGAATTCCGCATTAATAGACTTCAGACGATCCACTTTACCACACTCTATATCATTGATTAAAGCATCTATCTCGCTCTTCGGAGCTATCAATCCGGAAATATCCACCCACTCACCACTACCTATCACCGTATCAGGTTTCAGACGGGCACGTATTTCTTCGTTACTCTTAAAATCAATACCTTCCAGACGCTTGATTACAGAGTTCCCAAGGAATTTATGAATAGCTATCTCATAGAACTTTATCCCCTTCACTAACGCTGAATTACGGATTTTAGCACTATGGAAAGAATAAATATCAGAAAGTTCTCCGGAAGCATGGCGCAGATTCTGCAAAGTCTCTCGCCCCTTAAACATCTTTTGTACAGTATAAGGACTGAGCAAGTTGTAATTGATGAAATCCAACTTATTGGTATCAGTACGTCCGTCACGCTTCGGCCATTTCTGCGCATCACGGATGGTTCCGACACTCCTCAAGTTAACGCCCGGCACAAGATAAGTGGTATTATTCTGTTCTATCAGATAGGAAAAAGGCAGATTGGATGTATCGGAATGATTGACGTGACGCCCCATCACCAACGAAAAGGCTCCCACACGGGCAGGCCATAGAATATAAGAGTCGGAAGTAGTCTTAGCACCGCGTTCCAAAGTACCTTGGTGAATAGGACCTAACTTATACATATGGTTACTTTGGTTAGATCCGGAACCGGCATTCATAAATGAGAACATACCGGCAATCAATAAGGTGGATTTATGATGCGTCACCGTGAAAGGTCCGGCAAAAATAGCACATGCTTCACCATTTTCTCCTTGACAATTGCTAAAAAAGAGTGAATCGGATGCTGAATAGTTATGCCCCAGACGACAAGCCTGCCCTATGAAACAGCGGCTTAACATCGCCCCATCATCTATATGCGAACCGGACGAGATGATAAAATCATCACAGATCACCCCATGACCAAGATGTACCGGTGCCTCTTCATTACTATTGATGCTTCCATTATAAAGACGACACGTCCCACAAATGTGGCAATAATCTCCAATACGTACGTTCTTGATAGATCCAGTATTGAGTATCATGACATGGTTGCCAATGCTACCTATTGCAGAAGCATGCTTATTGGAATAAAAATCAGTGATAGCCTTCATCCGGCAAATCAGCTCCGGACGGTGACGGTAAAGTGCCAGGATATAGGCTTGATGCGCAGAAAGTTTATCATTGATTAGTACCTCACGCCCACCTGTTTCATTCAACACGGATACCTCTACCCCATTACCAAATTTACTCAAACCATCTACCAGGATAATATCCACATTCTCAATAAATGTATCATGCCCGATTTCATAATTAGCAATGTAATTCTGGATATTCTCTATGCAACAGTTATCTCCTACAGAAACATTGTGTAGCGTCACATGGCGCAGACCGGAGTGTTTCTTGATTCCTCCCGGTAGTGTGAATTCTGATTGAAACACACCTAAACGTACATTTCCCGAAAACCGGGTATGATGCACAAATTCGGTAACAAAGTCTTCCGCTACCGTTACTTTCCCCCAATCATCTGCCAGACACGACTGGCTTTTCAACCGAAGTATCTCGTCTTCGGTTAAATGTCTGTAATCCATAATAAGTAAATTAAGAATGAAGAATTAAGAATGAAGAATTACTATGCAGCACAAGAGCACGCAGCCCAATTCTTCATTCTTCATTCTTAATTCTTCATTGATTAGACCTCTTCTTCTTCGTAGGTCTGATAAAGAAAATCGTTATAAGGGTACTTCTGTACATGCAATTCTTTTACACGCGCATAAACTACACTCTTCAGTTCCTCTAAATTGATCTTCTCGCGGGCAGAGATAAAGAGGCAATTATCCTCCATCTTTGCCATCCAAGTCTTCATCAGTTCCTCGAGTGTCAAGTTTTCCTTTGTTCTGGGGGTAAGGTCGTCAGCCGCTTTCTCCACATAGGTGTAAGCGTCTATTTTATTAAAAACAAGTATCATAGGCTTACCGGATGCACCGATATCTGCCAGAGTTTTATTGACTACTTCTATTTGTTCTTCAAAGTCAGGATGTGAAATATCCACAATGTGCAACAGCAAATCCGCCTCGCGCACTTCGTCCAGAGTTGATTTAAAAGAATCGACCAAGTCTGTCGGCAACTTACGGATGAAACCAACCGTATCTGAAAGCAAGAACGGCAGATTATCAATAATCACCTTGCGCACTGTAGTATCCAATGTCGCAAACAGCTTGTTTTCTGCAAAGACTTCACTCTTCGCCAGCAGATTCATCAATGTAGATTTACCCACATTGGTATATCCCACTAGTGCCGCACGGATCATGCGCCCGCGGTTCTTCCGCTGAGTTGCCTTTTGTTTATCAATCTCTGCCAAACGCTCTTTCAGCAATGACATACGGTTCAAGATGATACGACGGTCCATTTCCAACTGCGTTTCACCCGGACCACGAAGTCCCACGGAACCTTTACCGCCACCGGCGCCGGAACCACCACCTTGGCGTTCCAAGTGAGTCCACAAACGTTGCAAGCGGGGAAGCATGTATTTATACTGTGCCAGTTCCACCTGCGTCTTTGCATTGGCTGTCTGTGCGCGCATAGCAAATATGTCGAGAATAAGCGAAGTACGATCTAATATCTTGATCTTCAACTCCGCTTCAATATTACGTATTTGTTTCGCGGAGAGTTCGTCATCGAAAATCACCATACCGATTTCCCGTTCGGCTTCCTCTTCGCTCCGGATATATTCTTTTATTTCTTCCAGTTTACCCTTGCCGACGTAGGTCACAGAATGTGCCTGATCCAGCTTCTGAGTAAATCGTTTCACTACTTCCGCCCCGGCTGTCTCAGCCAAGAATTCCAGTTCATCGAGGTATTCGTTTGTCTTACGCTCATCCTGCATTTTCGTAATGAGACCAACTAATACCGCCGTTTCTGCCTGTACTTCGGAGATTACAAATTCTTTCATTTACTATACCTATTTATTAAATATTGGGCGACAAATATAATTATTTTTGCAGAATTCCTTCTGCTATTTTCTCATTTAATTCTGGAACAATGTCTTTATAATCAGCACGACGACCACATGCATGTATTTCCAATAAAGGATATTTATCAAGAATATGTGACATCAAATCGTCCATGGAAGGTGCTGTGGGCAACTGGCTATACTCTTCATATGTATAGGTAAGAAAAGCCACATTAGGACCTATTCCTTTATTATCCAACAAGTAGCCTTTATTCAAAACAGTAGGCAGACGCAATCCATTACCCATTTTCAGATCCCCGGGTGCGGGATAGGATAAGATACGCGTACGAGCCTCATCCATTATCACTGGTACCTGATGTGAATAATCAGCCTTTGTCTTATAGACATAGACTATTGGTGAAGTAGAGGCTGGACTCCCCCCTGTCAGTTGTGGAATAATCGCCACAGAATTCATTTCTATTTTTTGCATGTCCGATGTAACCGTTGTTTCTTTTTTCGCAGAGCGACAACCTACCAATAGTACAAGTAAGGTCGCTATTACAACATTAATTTCCTTTTTCATTTTAAAAACTTACATTGTTGACTTCCCTTATCTGTTATAACCTGCAATATATATACTCCCGCAGGATATTCCCGACAAGAGAAAATTATAGTATCTTTTCCTTCAGACAATATTTGTCTCAATAAACACCCATTTACATCATATACATTCAACGTATGGGAATTCTCCGGCAAATGGGCAATCACAGTTCCTTGTTGCTTATCACAATGAACAGTAAACCGGGTTTCTTGTTCGGTCTCGATTATGGGGGTAGGATCAGTTTTAACGATAATCTCATTCGTAGTATCAGGACCACCACGAACTATTTTCCAATCAGCATCATTTGTTCCTTTGTAAACTGCAACAATACGATCACCGGGCTGTGGAGACAATGAGATTTTACAAGGGAACGTAAAAGCCATACCACCATACGTATTCATGCTTGGAATAGATGAAGTACCTGATATAAGTTCTCTAACATTCTGATTCTTATCAACTATGGCTAAAGCTACTTTCCCAGAAAACGGAATTAATCCGAGATTCCAGAAGAAGCCGCATTTCACTGTAAAATTAGTATTTACATTAAACTGTGTTTCAGAAGTCATCAAACCGGAATAAGATTCTCCACTGCCAGTTTTTCCGGCAAGCATCCCCAGCAAAGTCTGATAGTTTGAATTTCCTTTTGCCGGCTTTAGCCCAAACAAAGCATCTTGGTTCGCAATGAAACCACCACCTGTACTACCGCCTGCCCCCTGATCATCCGGATTTAAAGCGGAAATCAGAAAGAAACCATTGCTATGCCCGCTCCATCCCCAATTTACTCTGAAATAATTTTCTGTTGTATATCCATCCAGTATAAACTGATGCCCTTCATTGCTAAGAGTAGCTCCACCATAAAGCACAGGGCCTACTGTCATTATTTCATTTTCCAGCATTTGTATCCACTCTGTATCCGAGTACCATTCGCGACGCAGGCACAACATGCTTTTATCATACTTCATATACTCAGCCAATCCACGAACTGCTGTCAATGTAGCAGCACCGGTACCACCGGCAGAAGCTATATTGAACTCAGCCTGAGCCATAACACCACAATCGTACATCAAAGTTGCAACTTCATTTTCGGTGACTTCTGAAGAACTCCAATCATATTCAAGTGGCATATTACTCCACGCATAAGTATTACCTAATGTCCTTTCCGGCACTGTCTGGGAAATTTCTCTTCCATTTATATTTACTGTATAACTGTAAGCCGGAAGAGTTCCCGTACCCACATCCGGCCATTGATAATATCTCATAAGTATAGCTACAGCCGTTGCAACACAACCTGTTACAGTTCGAATGCGATTAATTTCAGGACAAAGGAGGTTATAGGGACTTAATTGATCCCACTTTGCCGTTTCATATTGTTTCACCACGTCTCCCGTAGTCATGTCCGACAATCCTCTCCATGCTTTGGATACAACGTCGGAAGCATTCAGTCCTGTCTCTCTAGCTCTATTAATCTGCTCTTTCAACCCATTCATCCAACTTTTCAGATTAGAAGGCATCCCATCTACCACAAAGTTATCCGTAAAAGAATACCCCAATACGGGCATAGCCACATCATCTCCGGCAATAATAACAAAACCTTTCCGGTCGGTATTATTAAAAACATAGAAAGCCGGAAGATTCCCTGTACTACGAGTACTCAAATCTTCTCCGTCCCAAACTAATTGCAACTGTGGTGATGTAGAAGTGTTACGGGTTTGAACATTCGTTTTAAAGAAATCGGCAGCTAAAGCATGAGCCTGCTCTGCTGTTACATTATCAGCAAGAAGCCGACTTGTAAGAAGAATAAATAGAAAGAGTAGTGTACACCTCATATAATTAGGGGTTAGTTGTTTTAGTAGCACCTCAACGAATGACACAAATCACTATCTTGTTGTTCATTAGAAAGACAAAATTACTGAAATATATGGTTCGTCAGATGATTTTGAATACTTTTTTTTGATGATCCTATCGCAAATGAACGTTTTAGAGTGAAAATCGTTCATTAGAATATAAAAAACAAGGCCATCCCAAGTTAATAGAATAGCCTCGCCCTTCATACTATAAATATATAGTCTAACGTTTCATAAACTTGCTCTTGTATACCTTACCATCAGCCGACTGTAATACTACAATATAGTAACCTGCGGTCAACCCTCTTACTGGTATGGAATATTCTTTTTTATCTCCGGACTCTTTTTGCTGTATCATCTGTTGCCCGGACAGATTATAGACAGAGATCATTTGGACAGCATTAGAAGTACGGATATTAAGAATATCGTCTACTGGTTGTTGACAGACAACTAACTCGTCTTTATCAGTCACTTCATCTTCAATACCGGTAGCTGGTCCCACAGAGAAAGAAAGATAACGAACTGGCGTAGGGTTCCCACTTGCATCAGGTTTAAACAAACCAACCGTATGATCCCCTACACCTACATTCAAAGGAATTTCCATAACAAGATTAACTGCCTGCCCTGCTTCCACAAATACATTTTGATAGTGCACACTGGACGCATACTGATCATCATACTGAAAAATGGCCACTGTTAATGTCCCAGCATATACATTTCCATTGCCAGATAATGAAAGATCAGCCAACAGTTTTAGATTCTCCCCCACTTGAAGCTGCGTTTTCTCCAGACGGGGTTGACTGACTTTTAAATCGGCAGCTCCATAGGCTTCCTTTATGGTTACCGGAGTTAACTCACCGATGGCATACGTAGCTCCTCCCCAATCCATGCAGGGACAAATATAATAATCTCCGGCAGGAATATTGGTAGTCACGCCGTTCTCTGTAACAGCCAAATCTCCGGATACAGCCAATTCTCTATTCACCGTGCCCGGCTTTATTTCAACCTGTACATCTCCGACTATCGCTACAAAGTTCTGTTCTTTATCAGCTTTAAAAAGTGCAACACCCACTAAACCATAATATTCATCCGATGCACTTTTATTAGAAACCAACATTTTGAAATCTCCCTTGAGACCACTATACAAATTATGTACTAATTCCACATTTACTTCTATGTCTTCTCTATAACTAAGATTACCACTAAACGGAGTCAAAGTACATTTATTACCAGCCACAACAAGAATGAGTTGTGCTTCAGAACCTACGTAACCACGCACACGGCTCCATGTTGCTTCGCGCTCATCTTTGGTAGCTGCATATACAGAATAAGTTCCATCAACAAAATCATTGGGTATTTTCAGATTAGAAAGAACAAGAGTATTATATCCTTCATACGTATTTATCATCGTAGCCAAAGCAATCTGCCCTAATATTGACTGCTTACCATCTTTTTCTGCTATCACTGCCAATTTACTATTCTTGCATGCCATACTCATATTGAATATCTTAGTAATCGTCAGTTTAAACACGTCTCCCTTATCAATTTCTTCTTTATTTACTTCCAACTCCGTCATATAAAAATGAGAAGTAAAGTTTGAAGAAGAAGTAGGTGGCTGTATCCCCAGATACATTCCTTGGCCTCTCGTAAATCCTCCTCCTAGATTACTTCCACCACCAATACCGGGAGAATCAGGATTCAAAGAAGAAACCTCAAAGTAGCCATTATTCATTCCACTCCATCCCCAATTGACATGAACCATATCCTGAGTATCATAACCATCAAAGACAAACGCATGTCCTCCATCATCCGATGAGCCAAAATAGTAGATAGGACGTTTCTCGTTTATTTCTGATTTAATCAGATTCATCCATTCGGCAGAAGTAAAATATTGACGATATACCAATTCCAAATTACCATCATACCCAAAGTAGTCAATTAATGCTTGGCCTACCTGATATGAATAAGCTCCTGAACTATAAGGTGAATACTGCATATCAACCGCTACACCGCAGGCCGACATTAATTGAGCAACAGCGTCAGCCTGTTCGGCAGTATAAGTTCCAGAATATTGCGGAAGCATATTATTCCAGTCAAAAGTAGTATTTCCATAATCAAAAGAACATTCAATTCCATTAGGAGCTTTATAAGAATGAGTACCTTTTCCTTTTACTGGGTATTCATGATATTTCAAAATCATAGCCATTGCCGTAGCTACACATCCCGTCACACAGCGTTCTCCCTGATAAAGGGGACAGGTATTATTGTACGGTGCACTTTGATCCCAACATATACTTCCCAGCAAAGGAGATACAGATGCCGGAAAACTTGTTTTAGTAAGTAATTTAGGTTCAGTAACTGCTTTTTCGCCATTACCCAGTTCAGCATAGGCAGCATTATATAATTCCAACCACCCAAGTATATTTACCGGTAAGTTTTCAGTTATGAAACTCCCATTATCCGAATAACCCAACACAGGTTTCATGCGGTCATCACCGGATACTATGACATAGGCAGACTGCTCATAGTTATAAATATAAAAAGCTGTTCCTTCCACGCTACGGGTAGATACAGATTTTAGCAAATCATTGGAAACTGTCACCAACTGAATATCACCAGCACTACGGGTTACATCCCCGGATGACTGCATAAAGAAAGAACGGGCAATAGAAAGAGCTTCTTCCGGAGAACGCTGGGCTGTCCATGCTGTTAAGCTACACAGAAGAACCAAAAACAGGAGTAGTAATTTCTTCATAGGCATCATTTATTAGAATAATTAAAAGAAAATTGCAAATTTACTGAAATTCGATACACTGCAAATATTTTCATCTACTATTTTGTATATTAACAAAGACAAGAGTGTATTAAAAAAAGCACCCCAAAGGCGATATCGACATTTGGGGTGCATATTTCTAATACTCAATAAGTAATTTTTATATTAATGCTTCTTACTTAATCATTAATTCTGAACAGGTGTCGGCGGAATCGCTGCTTCATTATTATCTGCAGGAGTAATAGCTTTATTTACTGCAGTTTCACATTCAGGAATTGTATAGATCAAAAGTGGGGATTCAGCAGCAATATCTGCAAATGTACTACCTGCTGGGAAATTAGTGCCAATACGCTTAATTGGTTTCTTCAAACGCAAAACATCAAATAATGAGAACCCTTCGCCCCATAATTCAATACGACGTTGGAACCATATCTCATCTATAAATTCGTCTAAATTAGTTGCATTGCAAATATACGTAGCATCACGATACCCCTTTACAAAAGCCTCCAATTTCTGTTTACCGGCAGCAAGATTATCTCTACCAGTAGCTTCAGCCTCAATCAATAACATCTCCTCAACACGCATTAAAGGCCAGTCTTGTGCATTGTCAGAATTAGCTATCTGCCCTCCTTCAGGACCAAACTTAACATTTACATATGGAGAGAATATTGTTGAACCAAAAAGTCCATTTGCCCATCCGTAAGCATTCTGAGTTCCATACGCATTAACCAAAGCATCCGAATGAAGCTGATCATCCACCCACCATGCCTTACGAACATCAGACACTGATATCTCTGCCCATAATTTATTATTAATAGCCCTAAATGACACATCTGTAGCACTGGCTGCAGTAGTATATCCCATACCTGTAAGTGAACAAAGATGAGAAGCCCAATTTACAATACCAGTTTTCACGACTCCATCTTCTGAAGTAATCACAATCCCCCAAATCCAAGAGGCATCACTGGCATCATAAAATCTAGGAACACTAACTTCTTCCATAGAGTAAGGACGAGCACCTGCACATGCTTTAGCAGCATCTGAAGCAGCAGCAGCCCAATTACCCATTAATAAATTAGTACGCGCACGAAGTCCATAAGCAACTTCTGCCGTTATTTGTGCTTTATCCTTACGAGTAACAGGATTTTCTGCCAAATAAGAAATTGCAGTATTCAAATCAGACATAATTTGAGTATAAACTTGCTCTACTGTTGCACGAGGATTGTTTAATTTCTCATCATCTGTCATTGTATCCAGAACCAAAGGTACACCTTTTGCTGATTCATGACCAATATAAGTAAACTGATAAGTCTGGATCAGTTGTAAATAATCGAATGCACGTGAAGCTAATGCCTGCCCAAAGTAATTCTTTACTTTAGCAGTACGTTTATCTTCAGGGAAAGCAGCCGACAATGTTGCAATACAGTCATTTGCTGTTTTCAGATGGTTATAGTAATTCTTCCAGATAAACTCATTAAAAACAGAAGTAGTTATACGGTCTCTGAACTTCTGCTGGGATATATATTTATTGTAACCAATAGCATCATTCTTGCAAGTCATATCCTGCCCTGCCTGATCGTAAATCATACATATAGCCGGGAAACCATAGTCAAAATGATAACCGGTAGAGTTAGGATTACCCAATGTTCCTAAAACATTCAATCCACTTTTTAAACCATTCAACTCAGACTCAATACGTTCCGGAATCATGGAGATAACTTCATCTTTTTGGTCTTGCGTCATGGTCGAGCCTTCAGGATACTTATCCAGATCACACGCAGCCATTACAAAAACAGATGAAAGTAACAATATACTCTTATTTATTTTCATATTTTCTTGCTTTTTAAAGGGGTTAGAAAGAAAGGGTTATACCACCAGAAATAGTTCGTATCGGAGAATACACATCAGCACTTGATGCTGTATAGCTCTGACGAGGATCCAATCCTTTTCGTGCACTGAACAAAGCAACATTGTCAGCAGCCATATATATACGCATAGAACTGATTAACATTTTGCGGGTCCAGTTTTTAGGTAATGTATATCCTACCGTAATATTATTAATACTTAGATAATCCGAGCTTGTCAGGAACCGGTCTGACAAAGAATTGGCATACTGCGCAAATACGTTGATCTGCGGAATATTACTTGTCTTATTTTCCGGAGTCCATGCATTCAGAATATCTTTATGCCAGTTCTGTCCAGGATCATCACCTGCATGCATCAAGGATACATATCCATTATCATACACGCGACCACCTAATTGATAAGCCAATGAAATAGCAAAATCAAATCCATAAACATTCAAACGAGTACCAAATCCACCATATACTTTCGGAAGAATATCACCCGTTGCATGACGAGTTGCATCTGACCAATTCTGAGTCTTTTCCTGACCAGTAACATTACCGTTCGCATCTGTTATATCTTTATAGTAAAGAGCAACTCCCGTTTCCTCATCTACACCTGCATATTTACGCAAATAGAATTGATACATAGACTCCCCCTCCTGATAAATACGGCTACCATCAATCAATTCGCCATTCAAATCAGGATGCAGTTTCTGGATTTTATTCTTAAAATGAGTCAAGTTGAAGTTTACACTCCACGTAATATCATTAGTACGGATAATATCACCATTCAAGTCAAGTTCAACACCACGATTAATCATAGAACCTACATTCATTGGAATTGCAGAATAGCCTACTGACGGATTAACTGGTTTGTTATACAACATATCCGTAGTCTTACGGCTAAAATATTCGATCGTACCGTTCAAACGTTGGTCAAAGAATTCGAAATCAAAACCAGTATTGAAGCTATGAGACGTTTCCCAAGTGATATTCTTATTACCTTTATATGCAAGAGAAACAGAGAAATCATCATTACTATTAGATACAGAGTACTGATCTTGATAAGCATAATAATTACCAATATTATCATTGCCTTGTACACCATAACTAGCCTTAAACTTCAACATGTCAATCCATGTTAAATCACTCATGAAAGCCTCCTTATTCAGCAACCAGCTGGCACCTACAGACCAGAAATTTCCCCAACGGTGGTCAGGATGAAAGCGAGAAGAAGCATCACGACGATAAGAAGCACTTGCAAAATACTTACTATCATAATCATATTGGGCACGTGCTAAGAAACCCTGAGTTGCATAATTAGTAGTTGCAGAATAAACAGCTGGAGTCTTGATTGCATTATTTATTTCTATAATTGTAGGATTATACAATTTCTGCTTACTACCGGACAAATACTGAGATTTATAATTATAAGATTCAAATCCTGCTAACAAATCTATATTGTGTATCCCGAAATTATTCTTATAGGTAAGCAAATACTGTTGGTTTACACTGAAAGTACGAGAGTGCTCCATAGAAACAAGACCGCCAACACTTTCTGAAGCATACTGGCCATAATACGGGTTAACCAACTCTGAATAACGAGTATTATCCAAATCCATACCCCAGTTTCCAGTAGCTTTCAAACCTGGCATAAACTCAATTTCAACGAATCCTTTCGCACTAAGAATATCCATTAAGAATTCACGTTTATCCAACTGTAGTGAAGAAGCAGGGTTAGAATTGGACAAGAATGGACGATTCAAAGCCTCAGTCTTTCCATTCACCTGCCTGTTATACATACCATTACCATAGTCGTACATTGTATAACCACGGCTGTCCTGTTTAATGCTACCATCTGCATTACGAATATATAGAGGATAAATAGGAGCTATATTATTAGTAATATAAAACAAGTTCATACTACTTCCTGTCTTTGTTTGTTCATCAGGATAACGGCTCTTTACATTGGCATATGAGAAATTTGCACCTACTTTCAACCATTCTTGTACCTTATAGTCTGCTTTCAAACGAGTAGAGAGACGAGAATAACCAGAGCCCGGAATAATACCACTGTCATCCAGATAACCTGCTGACATATAGTAGGTCATCTTATCACTTGAACCACTAATACTAACATTATATTCCTGACGCAAATTACTATTATCAAACAATTCTTTTTCCCAATCATCCGGTGTTACATAATAATCACCATAAACAGAACCAATTTTAGCATTAGGGTTAATTTTACCATCCATACCAATTACATTTTCTCCATTCGGCGTTGTATATATAGGATATCCCAGATAGTCACTGCCAAAAATCAAGGCATTAACTAGGTTATTACCAGAAATCATCACAGAACCATCTCCTGCATAATCAACAATTTTATTGGGGTCACCACCTGCCCAGCCATTAAGCATTGCTTTATAATAGGTTTCAACATATTGATTAGCATTGGTCATAACGTCATAACTGGGAACCCCACGTCTATTTGTACCCCATTTTGCATCAACGTTAACAACAGCTTTTCCGGAAGCCCCCTTTTTAGTAGTTACCAAAATAACACCGTTCGCACCACGTGCACCATACAAAGCATTAGAAGCTGCATCTTTCAAAACTGTCATACTCTCAATATCCTGAGAGTTAATAGCAGAAATATCTCCATCATAAGGTACACCGTCTACTACATATAATGGATTATTACTGGCAGAAATCGAACCGATACCACGAATACGTACAGTAGACCCGGTACCCGGTTGGCCATTTCCGCTGGTTGTTTGTACACCAGCCACCTGACCTGAAAGTGCATTAGTTATATTAGAGACCTGACGCTCTGCCAACTTATCTGCTTTGATAGTTGAAGCAGAACCTGTAAATGCAGACTTCTTCGCGGTACCATAAGCAACCACCATTACTTCGTCAAGCATCTCAGCATCAGACTTCATAATAACCTTCACAGTAGGTTTAATACCCACTTCTTGTGCTTGCATTCCAATGTACGAAATCTGCAAAGTCTTCGCAGAACTACAATATAGCTATTGATCTAATTATAAGCGATTTACTAAAACAAAAAGAACCCATAAATCGAATATTTGTATATACTATTGTATTGATTATAAGACATATATATTAATATAATTATCATAATGATCTACCGTATATATCCTAATAATAAATCTAACTTACTAATTATTAAGCATATAAATAGAAATATAGTTGTAGTCTACATTATTAATTTACAACTAAAAGTCTTTTAGATAGCATATTGTTGGAAAATAATTATCTATATAGCTGTAATCCAAAACAAAAACGGGAAGCATATCATTTAGAATATGCCTCCCGCTTTATGTGTAAGTTATTTATTATAAAGTCCACTATTTCTATCAGAACCTACTAAATCACAGAGAAGAAATATATTGAATTACCTGGATAATACCCTCGTTATCATTCTTCAACTTATTTTTTTTCTGAAAGCTCATGATTTCTTTCTTTCGTTCAGGGAATATTTTTATAACTTCTTTTATTCTCCTAAAACGCTCACGTTTTCCATTTATTTCTATGGTGTATATAGTATATGGTTCCACTTTATAATTTTCTGGTAATTTCAACTGATACATTTCTCCACCCGTATTAAGAGAGGAAATATTATCAATAGCCGTTGTAGAAGAACTACCATAACCAATATTTTGAGCACCAATACTCAAACGACAGCGATAGGATGCATACAAAGGGTACTTTCCTGACAATAAAACTTCTTCAAAACTATTCCCTGAAGGAATAAAACTCCTCTTCCCGAAATTGATAGTATCAATTTGGTCAATAGGATGAAGAGCCATTTTCTTACCGTCAGAACCAGTATAGATCATTTCTTCAGTTGCCTTATTATAATTCAACTCTACTTTGTTAACTTTCTTATTTTTATAAACAATCTGCCCTTCTTGATATTCGGGAAAAACAAAATGTTTACCATTTTGCCCCCATGCCAAAGTAGTGCTTACAAAACAACAGCACAATACAATTATCTTATTAGAAATAGACGCCATACTATTATTATTTTAAAATGATTTTTTGTTGATACGTCGTATCATTAGCTAAAGTAACAGAAACAATATAAACTCCAGAGGAAAGCTGTTGCAATGATATGGGTTGAGTTACATTATCCCATTTCATAACACCTTTTCCAGAGAGATCTGTAACAACGATATCCTTAATTAACTCATTGGAATGAATTATTAATGTTTTGCTTTCCAGATATATTTTGAAAGAACTGGTTTCCTGTTCTGATTCAACGCCTGTAGTAGTGATATTAATATCAAAACTAAGTTTATCATTCTCTACAACTAAGTTTGTGATACGTAATCCTCCATCACTATCATCAGATAAGAAAGGTTTCGGATAGGTTTTATCCGTCATTACTGCTCCAGCGTTTGTTTGATAAGCAGCCTCGTCTAGAAAACCATTTTCAACTAAGGAACCATAAGGGCGATAGATATAGACCTCATCAGGAGGACCATTCCGGTTACCATTAGATACAGTTGTATTGATTCTATAAATTAATAAACCGGATCTTGGAATGTTCTTTTCGTATTTTCCTTCTTTCTTTCTATATTCCAAAACATAGTATTCATTCGCATTGGATGAATTTATTTTGTAACAAGAGTTATCTGGACCTTGAGAAAGGGGTACTAATGAATATCTACCGGTAGTCGTAATTTCCGGAATTTCAGTAATCCAACTTTTACCTGCATACATCCACTTCATGTAGGCTCCCATATGACACCAGCCACTATTCATTAAATCCCAAGCACCAACAGGGTCTAGAGTTTTACTTTCTTCACTGTAATGATATAAGTCCGGAGCTCCTAAAGCATGAAACATTTCATGGCAGAGGGTATTAACAGTTACTTGGTTTTCCGGTTGAAAAACATAATCCATTACACGCTTGCCATGTATATAGCATTCTTTTGTATAAAGTGACCAACGATGTGCCCATAATAAATCACTCCATCCGTCACTATTTCCTTGAACAACAAAACAGATATTATCAACATATCCGTCATTATCATTATCTATTTCATCTGGAGTAAACTCTTGTTCAATAATACTTCTCATTGCATCAACTGCATTCTGAACAAGATTATGTTCTCTCATTGTAGATTCTTCACTGGTTTTATATCCATCCGGATTAGTCGTTGCATTATAAGCCCGGTAGAAACCTCTGTTATGAAAATCTACATAACCCACATTATTAGCTTCTAAATCAGCATGAGGAAAGAAATGAGACTGGATAGTCAAATTATCATAAGAAACTTCTAAGTAATAATCCTTAAGGGAACCTGTAGAAGAGGTAGTACTATTAAAGCGGCTGTCGTATACACTTCTCTTTTTTGAGAAAGTAGTAGCATCTTGGAAAGATATAAATATTACAATATTATTCAAAGGCTTTTTATGAGAAGCATATTGAGGTTGAAACATTCCCCTTGTCCGCGATAAAGGTTGCAAACGTTCACGACGAACATCATATTTTTCTTTGGAAATTTTTAACCAAGGTTTGAGCTTTGTATCAGCTATCGATGTTTTTCCTACTAAAAATGGTGAAGGAACCAATTCTCCCATATCATTTTTCTCAGCATAATAGCAGTAACCATCTTCTCCTTGCAATACTGTATAACCATCTTTGTCATGCACCCAATGGTAAAACTCATCCCCTGAAGCATACAGCGTTAATTGACTTCCATCAGGTTGGGTAACTGTTGTTTCAAGAAAGCTAAAAGGAGCAGCATACATCCAGCAGAAAATGTTGCACCAAAAACAAATCAAAAGTAATCTTTTCTTTATCATATTATTGATTTTAAACAAAATAAGGTCACCCCATCAAATAGGTGACCTTATTCTTAAATGACTATAAGGAAGGAATTATTTTGCTTTCGTAGCTACAACGCCATCCATAAGTAAGGTAAAGAAGCCACCAGATGCGCCTGTAGATGGATGAATTGCTTGGAATCCAAATCCATATTCAAACGTAATTACTCCATTCTCAAAAATTCCAGCTAAAGCACTCACTGTATATAAATCTTCTCCCTCTACATGAGTGGCCCTGAAGTAACGGTTCCATGCATCTGTAGGTTTCGGCATAGGACCTATATATTGATTATCTTTCATTGCAACCACAATTTCCCCATCTACTTCTTCCACACTCATTTTGGCAAGAGTTCCATAACCAAAATTCACATTTAATACGTTCGTATCTTCATCAGAAGCGCTAATTACTGCTGGAACGCTTACCGGAGTAACTTCATCGAAAGCAGAAATACCAGTTATATTATAAGTTCCGATTATAGCTGCCCACGGATGTTCGTCGTCTACAATCGTAACGAGAACACTATTTTGTTCAGATTCTAGTAATTTAGGAGATGTCGCTGAGATAATAATTTTAAAAGTCTTTTTTCCGGTAAAGACATCATTATCTATCGGTCTTACAATTACATTTTGTACTCCACAACCATCTTCAAAAACAATCTCTTTGTTTTCAATAACAAAGTCTGTTCCTTCAATGGCCGGACTACTTTCTCCTTCGGAAGAAGCTGTAAGGGTTACCGTTACTTTTCCACTCCCTTTAATCCCTGCTAAAGCAAGAGGGATTTGAAGGGGCTCGGTAGCATTTTCATCTACTGAAGCTGTCGTTGTCGGAAAACTTGCGTTAGAATCTGCCGCTCTGAATGATTGTGGTTCGTTATCATCACATGCAGCAAAAGTAAACAACAACCCGACAGCCAATATTAAATATGTCAATTTTTTCATTTGTTTCCGTTTTTAGAAATTAATACTTGTTTTGAATCATATTCTCATTAGCATCTATTTCGCTTTGTGGAATAGGCAGGAGATAGTAAGGACTGTCTGCAGATACTTCTTGAGCACCGGCAGGAGCACCTGTACCATCAGCTAAGAAACCTAAACCATCACGCTCCAAATCTTCATGTCTGCGCTTTAAGTCAAAGAAACGGTGCCCTTCAAATGCCAGTTCCAAACGTCTTTGTAACTGAATGGCTTTTTCCAAACTCTCACCACTTTCATTACCTGCTTCATAATCTGAATAACGTTTTGAGCGTACAATATTCAAGTCTGCCAAAGCAGGAGTATACTGCTTCAAATTGTAATTAGCTTCTGCACGAGTCAAGTACATTTCTGCAGTACGTATAAGAGGAATATCAACCAGACCGGCAGAGGCACCACCATTAGCCCATTTCCATACCATATTGCAATCACCACTTTCGCTGGTAACCATTTTGATAACAGAATTACGGCAGTCAGTGGTTGTATACAGTTCTCTTAATCCGCAAGAAACAGAATAATTACCTACATAGCTGGTTGTAGCACCCTGTCCCCAGCTGTTGCCAGGTAGAATTCCATCATCTGATTTAAGTGCTATGCGGAATAAAACCTCAGGAACTGCCATACTGGTAGTATATACTTTGCTGAAACCTTGAGTATCCGCCATATCAGAGCCATCACCTGTAATAGCAGCTGTTGCATTTGTTACAGCTAATTGATTTTCACCCATTGTTAGATACACGCGTGCCAAAATAGCACAAACAGATTTCTTATTTAAGCGATAATTGATTTTAGCATTGTAATCATCGCTCATCAATCCTTTCGCTCTTTCCAAATCTTCTACCAACCATGTATATACCTCTTTCACAGTATTACGTGCCGGAAAATCAGTTTCCGTATCTTTTTTATAAGTAACTCCTAAATCACCGTCAGAAGCCTGCTGATAGTTTCTACCATATAAACGTACCAGATCAAAATGTATCATGCCACGTAAAGCCAGACATTCAGCAAGTAGGTTGGCACCTAACTTTTTATCTGCTTCAGCTATTTCCATACCATCCAAACGGGTAATAACCTCATTAGCACCTAAAATACCATTATAAGCAGCAGACCACATACCAGTTACACCATATGTATCAGCGTAAAACTTGAAATCGGCAAATTCATTGTAAATCAAACGGCCGTCACGATTCAATGTTAGATTATCGGACATAACGTCTGGAACCATCAACATAAACTCGGTGGTATAAGATGCCGAACGAATTGATTCATATACACTATTGGTTGTATTATCAAAGTCTTGCATAGACTCTAGTGCATTGTCACTATTCAGAGAGTCATGAGGAGTGGTATCCAGAAAACCAGAACATCCGGTCAGTGACAAACTAAAAAGAGCAACTGCTGGTATTATTGTTTTTTTAATTAATTTCATACGAGTGTCTTTTTTGAAATTCATAAATAATAATTAGAAACCTATTTCAATACCGAACATGATCGTTCTGGAAGCCGGGTAGCTAAAGTCAAGAACACCACCTGTAGCACCTGCACCTGTACCTGCAGGTGAATCACCTACCTCAGGGTCAAGTCCTTTAAATCCTGTTACAGTAAACAGATTCAAACCTTGTGCAAAAAGTCGTAACTTCTCTACATGGGCTACCTTTAGCCATTGCTTCGGGAAAGTATATGCCAAGGTTAAGTTTCTCAAACGTAAGTATGAAGCATCTTCCAGATATCTGGTAGACTGATAAGAACTATTGTTGATACTTTGTTTGGGCACATTAGTTATATCTCCCGGATTTTTCCATTGGTCATACAGCATACTCTTATCTTGGTTATTACCATACTGTGCACCATCACTTTCCGTAAAGAAACGAATATGATTATAGATATAATTTCCACCAGAGAAGTAGAAATCTGCAGCTAATTCCCATCCTTTATATGACAGATTTGCACCAAAAGAACCAAAATATTTGGGGTCAGGAGTCTTACCATCTAAAACTACAGCGTCATTTGAATTGTAAGTATTGGTAATTCTGCCATCTGCAGTATAGTACAAAGCGTCACCATTGGCAGGATTTACTCCAGCCCAACGAACCATCTTATAGACATTGATAGGATAGCCTTCCTTAATCAGGTTATTCCAACCAACAGAAATATCATTTCCCTTATATAATTTTTTGATTTCATTCTTATTTTGAGAAATCATTCCATTCAATGTCAGTTTCCAGTCATTGGTTCTGATAAGATCACCACTGATAGAGAGTTCATACCCTTTGTTCATCAATTCACCAACATTATCAATACGACTTGAGAACCCTGAAGTCATAGACAAACGAGTTGAAAGTAACAAATCGGTTGTTTTACGTTGGTAGACATCAAATGTAACATTTAAACGTGAATCGAACAAAGAAGCATCCAAACCCACAGATGCCTGCATACTCTTTTCCCAAGATAAGTCAGGGTTCGGTAAACGTGCAGGATAAGCAGTTGATGCACCATTATAGCTACCATAACCATATACACCTTGTGCAGCATAATCACCAATGTTATTATTACCACTGGTACCTACACTACCACGAACTTTCAAACGAGTAAGCCAGCTTACATCTTGCAAGAATGATTCACGTTCCATGTTCCAGCCTAAACCTACAGCCCAGAACATACCATATTGGTTATCTGCTCCAAAACGTGAAGAACCATCCCAACGAATCGCTGCATCAATAATGTATTTACTATCATAAGTATAACCAGCAGTTGCCAGATATGAAAGCATTCTCCAATCAGTAGTATTTCCTGCTACATCTTTATCTGTTGCTCCAACTGAAATAGCATCCAATTTACCAGTTGCAAAACCACTAACAGAAGCTGTCAGTGTACGGTAATGGCTGGATTGAGCTTCCATTGCAGCTGCAGCTTTTACTTCATGAACATCATTAAAAGTTTTGTCATAACTCAACATATTGGTCCATACCCAAGTAGAACGTTGTTGAATACGATCGTTACGATAACCATAAGGTGAACCTAAAATCTGTGATAATTGAGATTCCGGTTTATTAAATTGGTAGTTTTGATATTGAGTAAAATCTACACCTGCTACCGTTGTATATTTGAGCTGATCCCAAATTCTCCATTCCAAATTGAAAGCTGCAATAATTTTAAGTTTACTTAAGCTTGCAGGATTATTTGCAATATTCTCAAAAATATTAATTTGATTACCAGCAACCTTCATGTCAGTATTATAGCTACCATCTTCGTTATAAGGAGCATCATAAGGATTAGCGTTAAAGATATAGTTGAACGGATTCAAAGCATTACGGTCTGTTCTTAGCAAACCTTCCTTGGAAATACCTGCAGAAGAATTAAAGCCAATTTTCACTACATCTTTAATTTTATGCTCAAGATTAGCACGCAATGTACTTCTTCTAAGGTAAGAACCAGGTACTATAGCATCCTGATCAAAATATTGGCCTGATAAATAGAAACGAGTAGCGTCAGTACCTCCTGCCACATTCAATTCATAAGACTGTGTAGTACCGGTACGGAAAATTTCATCAGCCCAATTTGTATTTTTAGCAGCAGCAATTTCAGCATCAGTCATTGCTCCACCATTAGCTCCGCCAGATGAACCGCGGCCAATACCTAGCTGACGTTCATAAGTAAGCTTTTCTTGTGCATTCATCATTGTAAAATCACTATCAGATAAGGTTCTGGTAGAAATTCCAAAAATGGCTTTTAAGTCAATTGTAGTTTTACCACTTTGACCTTTCTTGGTTGTGATAAGAATAACACCATTAGAGCCCCTGGAACCATATATTGCGGTTGCAGATGCATCTTTCAATACAGACATATATTCAATATCATTCGAGTTTAGTGCTGCAAAATCTGCAGAAGAAACAGGTACACCATCGATTACGAATAGTGGATCACTACCGGCAGATATAGAACTTGTACCACGAATCTTAATATTAGCACTTGCTCCCGGACGTCCAGTTGCAGCAGTTACTTGCACACCTGCTGCTTTACCTTGCAATGCTTGGTCTACACTGTTTACCGGTACTTTTGACAACTGATCAGCTTTTACTATTTCAACAGAACCGGTTAACGAGCTCTTTTTTGCAGCACCATAAGCCACTACTACTACTTCATCAAGCATAGCAGCATCTGCCTTAAGCACGATCTTTAGATTGCGTTTAATTGCCACTTCTTGTGTCTGCATACCAATGTACGAAACCTGCAAAGTCTTCGCAGAACTACCACTAAAATAACATACTGTACATCAACGATATATATACTTGACAGGAACTATCTATTAGGAAAGGTATATTTATATATTACGCTGATAATTAGATGTATATATATCCACTCATTACATGCATACTTATATAACGATCTACCCAATATTGCACTGTAACAAGATATAATCAGTTGATTAACAAATGCATACCTATTAACTATTCTATTTCTGAGGCATTTATAATTAGTCTCAAGTTACTATATTGTCATTTTATGCAAGATAATTTACTTGCATCCACAATATATCTATACAAAAATGCGAAGAATATCCTATAAAAGTATTCTTCGCATTTTACGTATAGATTATTTATCAATAAAACAATCTTAAGATCAAAAAACTTACCTTTTTAAAAGTCTCAGATTTATCTTCATTACATATTCAATCATTAGTGTCCCGATTTTAACGGGACACTAATGATTGAATATGAAAACTTCTACTCCTTTGTTGTACCTCAAAAAGTAGACACAGATATAATAAAAGATGCCGGAAGCGAATATTATTTTTATAAACAAAGAGCTAGTAGGCTTTGTAGACATCAAGAACTATATAGATCTTTATCAGTACATCACTATGCCCCCCCTGTTATTGGATCCCCACTATTAGGGTTCATTCGGGACTTGTACTCCTATAGTGTACGCTCATGCTGGTGTACCCAAAAAGAAGGCACCTTCACAGGCACCTTCTTAAAAACACTTTAATTAAAACACTTTGGGTAAACATACCCAAATATACTTATAAAGTAGAAGACTCTACTTATTGAATGGACCTAATATTTCCTCTTTATATAATTTGATTGTATTTTTAGAATTAGAATTATCTGTCATTGTTATTACAGTAGGATTTTCGTCACTATCGGCAGACAAAGTGAAAGTCTTTCCATTAAATGGATAAACCATATAGCTCCAATTATAATCATTCCATAAAGTGACACCAAAATTATTACCTCTGGAAGCAAATGTAAAATTCACTTGATTGTCGCCCGCAGTTTTGTTATTGAAAAGTAAGAATCCTACTGTACCACCACAACTCCAATAAAAAGCGGTAGTTGTTGCATCATATGGTGTAAATAATGCATAATCCAAAGGAACCCCTAATGCCGGCATTACCTGAGTTTTGATAGCATTCCACCTAGCAATTGCTTGAGGATCTCCTAATCCACTCATTGCAAAATACCAGTCGTTGTTGAGCAAAAGATAATTAAGTGGGAAAGTTGGAGTAAAGAGGGCATTTACACCATTTGTTGGAGAAAAGGTACCATACTTTTCATCAGGCTGATATTTCAATTCCTCAATTGACTTTCCATTCAAAACCACCGGCTCACGGAATTTAATATTTCCTTCAGTCGTTATAATGTATGGCGCTTCTACTGTAACATCATTATCACCTTCCGTATAAGTAATTGCAAGGTTTCTATATGAAACTGTAACATCCGCTTTAAAATCACCCTCTGTATATTTATAAGCTATGAATTGAGAAAACACTTCATCTGCATCCTGAACACCTTGCAAGAAATCTTTCCATGCAACTGTTTCAGCCAATGGAGTCATTATGATTTTGGTAAGATTCTTCTTTCCTTTTAGTATCACCTTATCTTTAGTGGCCTCCATAATAGTAAACTCAAAGTCTCCTTCCATACCTTTTCCATCACTGCCTATTCCTCCGGGATTATGCGGATCTGAGAAAAAGTGCATTATTTCATTGTGGGTGTCAAAACTCAATACCGGACCAGCACTTTGCTTTAATACGTACGTACTGGCAACCTTTGCTCCAGCATCATATATGTCACTTGCTACTTGTACTGTACCATCTTCTGCAAATGAAACTAATATATTATAACCTCCATAAGTTAGGTTTGCGGAAGGATAGTACTCCATCAACCAACCATTCTTGGCACTTGTCAATACCTCTTTATCAGCCTTTAGTGTCGCTTCAATACGATTGGCAGAAGAATCATTAAATAAATTTTCCTCTTCTGGTGTGCAGGATGAATAAAGAGCGACGGCAAGCGATATAAATAATAAATTAAATATTTTTTTCATATTACTTTCTAATTAAGTGTTGTTAAATCAAGAGTAGCTACTTCTGCAGAGCGACGGGTAACGACTTTACGCAACTCATCAATATCTATTTGCCAACTACCTTTTAAATATTCTCTTATAATTTCCAATTTATCAAGGATGGCCTGCTTACCAGATTCATCTTCACCAACAACTCCGGCTGCTAATAACTTTTGCCAAGCAGCTTCTGTGCGAGTTATGTAAACAGAAAGAATTTCTGCAAAATCTTCATTTGCTTCCTTGCTAGCATATCCTGATACAAAACCGGATTTAGGAGCATCAGGATCTTTCAAGTTAATCCAGTCCGTAGCTCTATAATTACCGGCAGAGATCAAATTGAAGTCTGTATCATAGTTTTTCTTCTGCTGCAAAATGTGGGTAAACTCATGGTGCATTGTTTGGAAAAACCAATAATTCAAGTCTGTTGTACTGCCACTCTTATCAGGGAATGGGCTATCGATATCAATATACGGATGCTCAATATCAATAACGTTCACATTATACAGTGTCACCTTTATTCCTCCTTCGGCAGTACCCATCACAATACTACCAGTGTTAGGATAGTACGCCGGAGAACCAAACAGCTGCATCACTCGTGGACAATACATTTTGACGAATTCATCACCGGCTACTTCCTTATAAACATCAATCCATACATATTTCATCATTTTGGCCAGAGCTATAGACTTATCATAGTCTGCAGGAATCAGGTTAAACTCCATGTTCGATTCCTTATCATCATATCTATAATTAAAACTGATATTATAGGGCGTTACATAGTTCTTCATCAGCCAATTGTCGAATTCATTCATTTTCGGCTCTTCCGTATCAAAAATACTCTTTGAGTCAAGATCATCTTCACTGCAAGCCCCTAAGCACAAAGTGAATGTAATCAATAAAAATAGTTTTATATATTTCATAATTATTTCATTTTTAAAGGTTATTATCTTGGGTTAGCAGCCAAACCGGCATCAATAACATCCGAAGGCAACTGGATGGCACGACGCAGATCACCGACTTTCAATATATCTGTAGCCAATCCATAACGGTTGTGCGCTACTTCTATGCCATAGCGTTTAATGTCACACCAGCGTTGTCCATCATGCATTGTCTCAATACGGCGCATGTGCAATACACATTGAATAAAATTCTCTTGCTCACCTGATGCTACAGTAAATCCCTGAGGGTGAAGTTCTTTTTTGATAGTACGATCACTCCCCCCATCAGCCATAGATGGTATAGGGCAATATTTAATATCATTCCAGAATTTATTGATGCTTTCACGAGTCAATGTTTGCAGAGTATGAGTCATGCCATCATCATCAACATACGAAGAAAGGCAATTTGTAACTTGCCAACTATTTAAATCGGCAGCAGCTTCCTCATATTTCTCCAAAAATGTATAAGCCTCTGCACGACAAAGCAATGTTTCATTTGTTGTAAATGGAACAAATACAATATGCGCAAAACCTGTGCCGGATGTTTTGTCTGTATACTCCCAGAATTCATCCAACTTCGGGAAGCGTACAGTCTGATTCGAACCATAAAGTTTTCTACCCAGAATCAAGAAACTGCTGGAACCTGAAGAACCCCATGGACCTTTGGCCCAATAAGTCTCATAAGTGGTTATTTCCCGCCCATGATTGTAACGTGGCCCACTTCCGGAACCGATTCGCCCAGCAGCTGAATATGCCGGAATAATTAAAAGGTTGCAGTTTTCACTTGCCTGCACGTAGGCATTTGTCACGTCACCTGCTCCAAGTGGAATGTAATTGGTCATTTGACGCAATGCCCTATCCGGATTGCTTCCTAATACTTGCGTTGCGTATTCCACTACCTTCTGATAGTTTGACTTATCAGGTTTTACATAGAATAAGTTAAAGCGTGTTGCAAAAGCATAAGCAGCTTTTTTATTAAAATGATATTTAGGGACAGTGTAAACATCATCACTGATATATGGCAAAGCAGCTTCTATGTCCGCATTGATTTTTTCGTAAAGTTCTGCCATGGTTCCTCTTTCATATTTCACAATTACTTGAGTTTCCGGCTTTTCAGAATAGGGAATTCCCATATCCTTATCTGCCGTTTCCGGGTTATAAGGTAAACAGAAGACATTTGCTAATACAAAGTGGGCATAAGCACGGCACATCAAAGCTTCCGCCTTTTGAGGAGCCAGACTGGCGGGATCCCCCAAATCATATATTGCCTGTATAGCTTGATTGGCAGCTGCTATGGCGCTATAATGAGTTTGCCACATGTAACGTGGATCATCATTACCATCACTCGTGATATCTGACCACAAATAGATTTCCTCTTGATCCTTATAATTGACTGAATACTGAGGCCCGTGATCCACTACATTGTCACTACTATATTCCATCATGAGGACAGGGGTCTTGTTTGGATAAGCAGATACAAGTATAGATGTTACTTTTGCTTCCGTGTCAATTTCAGCACGGTTATCCGGCATCGTATTGAGGAAATCATCGCAGGAACCCAGCAAGAATGCAGTTCCTATAAGCGCTATATATATATGTTTCATATTTTTATTCTCTTTTTAATGGTTAAATTCCTAATCTCAAGGTTAGCGTAAATTGGCGTGGTACGGGGACTGCCACACCTCCTGTATTGAAGAATTCAGGGTCTTGTCCGTTCAACGTCTTATCAGCATAAATCAAGAATAAGTTGGTTGCTTGAAGCTTAAGTGATAAGTTGTTGAATTTTAATGGTGCAATCCAGGATTTTGGAAAATCATATGATAATGAGATTTCTTTCATGCGAATGAAGTCACCTTTAGCCACACGTGCAGTAGAGCGGTTGTAAGCATTATAAGCATAACTCAAATGATTATATTCTTGATTTAAACGACGGTCCGCAATAACAGGAATATTAGTCGTATTCTCATCGCCCGACTGCGTCCAACGGTTCTTGAATTCTTTGGGCATGGCTGCCAGGTCAGAATACCAGTTTTTGAAAACCGGATCCAGACGGATAACATTATCAAATGAGTAGGTCATGAATACATTCAGCTTAAAACCTTTATAACTAAAGGTATTTCCAAAACTACCAGTAATAGTCGGATCTGTAGGCCCTTCGTATACCAAATAGTCTTTTACGCGTGATTGGAAGTTAAGATCTGTCACAGTCAGTGTGCCACTTTCATTAATAAAAGTAGGAAGACCCTCTTCGTTCAACCCTTGGAAGTCAATAGAGAACAGAGAACGCACGGGATAACCTTTCATTGTAAAACCGGAACCAATCACCATATCCAGAATACGGGTGTTAGTTTCCAAATCCGTTACTTCATTTTTAGCTTGCGAGAAGATGAAGTCTGTATTCCATTTAAAATCCTTAGTTACAATATTGCGTGTAGACAATGTAAACTCTATGCCATGCGATTTCATACTTGCTACATTGGCATACTTCATCACTTGTCCACCAATACCCATTGTGTTAATAGCACCAATCAAGTCATAATTATCACGTTTATACCAATCAGCTGCTAAATTGATGCGATTGTCCAGAAAACCAATCTCAGCACCGATATTGAGTTCGTGTTTCTTTTCATAAGTAAGTTCACTATTCTCAAGGTCGTCAATCTGTAAACCCGATTCTTTCACTGAAGTAAATGGGCGCCAAGGATTAAAACTACTAATCACTACCCGAGAGTTGGTTACGTTTGCCGGACCACGGTCTGCGGTCAGTGAATAAGATGCCTTTAAAGTCAGGTTTGATAATGTCGGTCGCAAATCTTCAAAGAATGCTTCTTCATGTACATTCCAGGCACCAGACACATTCCAAGTAGGCAACCAACGAGAAGAACGACTCTTACCTAACTTATTGGAACCCTCATAGCGGATAGTACCATTAACAGTGTATCGTCCTTTATATGAATAAGTACCTGTTGCGAAGAATGCCACCTCACGTGAACGGCTTTCTTCTACAGTATAATAATTTGTGTTCTCTTCATTGCCCTGCTTAAAGTACTGATAGTCATAAGAAGGGAGCATCCCCATCTCATACTGCATGCCTACACCATTAAACCATGTTTTCGTGCGATTCATAGAATTCACTTCCATACCGCCGAAAAGGTTGATAATATGATCTTCTGCAAATACATCGTTATAATTCAATGTTCCACGGAAATCCCAACTATTCATTCCATATTTTGTTTCACGATAAAATCCACCTACCGGTAATACACTGACGGGTAGAGAATTCACCTTGTCCGGATCGGTATACAGCCAGGGATTAGCATCACGCATGGTAGCATCATCCATTGCACGAAAAGCCCAAGCCTGGTTAGAATAATCTTTAACATAGTGTGATTGTGTCGTTGTAGAATATTTATAAGCGCCCAGAGCAGAAGCTTCTAAATTTTTGAGTATTTTCCATTTTAATTCTCCTTGAAATTTCATATCAACTACATTTAAGTCCATGTAGTTGTTTTCAAGTTCATGCAGAATGTTGAACGGAGCATAATTGCGGACGTAGGTTTCATTAGCGTCCAATGTGCGTGAGGTATTTAATGCATATGAGTATGGATTAATATCAAAATCGCGTGATACTTCTCCGGTTACATAATTAGGTGTTGAACCTAAAGTGCCGGGAGCTTTTTGTTTACGATACGAAGCATTTCCTATCAGGTTCAATGATAAATTGCTGTAGATATTATACAAGGCATTTACATTGGCTGTATAGCGTTGAACCGAGCTTTGTTTGGTCCATCCCGGATCGTTCATGACACTAAGTGATGTGTAATAAGAGGCTTTTTCTGTACCACTTGACATGCTGATTGCATGGTTTTGTGAAACAGAACTATTGAACAGATAATCAAACCAATCTGTATTTCGGTACTCGGCTTGTTGCAAATAGGTATTGATTGCCTTGGTTGTATTTGGCAGACCAAATCCACCATTTGGAGTATAGTCATTAATCAGATGATACATTTTGCCATAAACGCCACTGTCAGATGCGCGATAAACATTCGAAAAGTTTAAGTAACCGGCGTTTGCCATCTCCTTGAATACTCCCATCTGTTCTTGTGAATTCATTATATTGAAATTGGTATAGCTGGGCTTCATTCGCATCGTAAATTCGCCGGTATAACTAATTTTGTTGGAACCGGCCTTACCTTTCTTTGTTGTCACAACGATTACACCAGCCATTGCGCGTGCACCATAGATAGAAGTGGCTGATCCATCTTTCAAAATCTGGAAGCTTTCAATATCATCCGCATTCAATCCTGAAATGGCTGAGCTAATCAGCGTAACTGCGTCACCGGATGACAAATCATCAGCACTAACCTCGGTAACATCCTCCATAATAACCCCATCTACTACCCACAGCGGCTTAGAACTACCATAAATAGAAGTAGCTCCACGTACGCGGATTTTAGGAGCTGTACCAAATGTGCCGGAGACATTCTGAACGGATACACCAGCAGCACGACCTTCCAGCGCACGGCTTATTTCAGGCAGGCCGTCTAATTTTACGTCATCGGCAGATAATTTTGATGTAGCACCAGTAAAGAGACGTTTGTCCATACGCTGCATACCAGTAACCACAACTTCCTGAAGCATTTCGCTGTCGATTTTCATCGTAACTTTTAAGCGTGGCTTGATACTTACTTCTTCTGTTTTCATACCAATGTAAGAAATTTGCAATGTCTTCGCAGAACTTGGTGTGCGTTATATATTTGGCAAACAGTACTTTATGCGTGTGCTTAGAACTTCTATTTTAGTAAAACAATTTGTAATACATTGATTTATAAGCATCTAAAAAACAATAAAATGCATTAGCACTTACCACAAATATACTGTATTGATCATTTAAACATTTTATTATCAGTGTATTATTTATCTATGGATAGCATTGATGAGCTATAAAACAAGTACTATGCGTTTAATTCAACTGAGAATGTAATTAATGATAATTTTTTCAACTGAAACTCCGCAAACTTGCCATATTAATAATGGATGCATGTTTCTGTTCGGAACATTTACTTCAGAAATGATTTGTATAGCTAAATATGACGTTAATATATCTATATGCGCAAATTTTTGATGATAATATAGATAAAAGCGATAAATAGACTATTATTTCTATACTTATTTATCGACCTGTAGCTGTTCAATAAAGATTCTTCTTTATGCTCATTGTGTAATATCCCTAATGAGAAAAGTGAAAAAGAAAAATAGAACAAAGTTGTCGGAACCATACTATAACGATCAGATACATTTATATAACTCGCTATGCAAACAAGAGCTTAACTAACATTCCTCCCCTTAGGCAGTGTATTGTATAGCTTTCTCAAAGTCACATGATGGTCATTTGTTTATTTATTCTATTTGCAATAGAGAAAAATACAATTTATCACTATTAAAAATGGAAATAAAATCATATCTATTTCTATTCTTAATAGAAAACACTATATTTGTACTATAAAATACCATCGAGTTTATGAAACAACTTTTAAAGGATATCATAATTGACCAAAAGTCTTTTTTGCCAAGCAAGAAAACTATAATTCGTAGTTTTTCTGAAAAATATCTGAATAATGAAGAAATTATTATTATTTCAGGGGTTCGTCGTTGTGGTAAATCTGTGTTGCTACAACAAATACGTGACAGGCTTCCCCAAAAAGATTATTTTTTCAATTTTGATGATGACCGTTTGGGTAACTTTACCATAGAGAACTTTCAGCAATTGTATGAAGTGTTCATTGAACTATATGGAGAACAAAATTATTTCTATTTTGATGAAATACAGAATATTGCAGGATGGGAGCATTTTGCCAAGCGACTGTATAATTCAGGAAAAAAGGTTTTTATAACAGGTTCCAATGCTCGTATGCTAAGTAAGGAGTTGGGAACCTACCTGACCGGATGCTATATTGCGATCGAACTCTATCCTTTTTCATTTTCTGAATTCTTAAATTTCCGTGAACAGCAACATTTGTTGGGAGATATATCCGGCACAATTGCGCGTGGAGAAATACAATCGGCTTTTAACGATTATTTAAAACAGGGTGGATTTCCTATTTATTTGAAGTCTGAAGATGGCATTGTTCTGAAAACACTGTATGATAACATTCTATATAAGGATGTTATGGTTCGCAACCAAATTGTAAATGAACGTGAAGTAAAAGAGTTGGTCTATTATACAGTCAGCAATATAGGGAAACCGTTAACTTATACTTCATTGGCAAAAGTGATTGGAGTGAAAAATCCCACGACAGTAAAGAATTATCTGGAGTATATTGAGAATACATATTTACTCTTCTCTTTATCGAAAATCGATTGTTCCGTCAAAGCCCAGCTCCGTAATCCCAAAAAAGTTTATGCAATAGATAATGCCTTAGTTTCTCGCTTGGGCTTCCATTTTTCTGGTGAAGAAGGGCGCTTGTTGGAAAATATGGTTTACATAGAATTACGTCGCCGAGGCGGAGAAATTTTTTATCATAATTCAGGAAATACCGAGTGTGATTTTGTGGTTCGTGATGGTTTTCGTGTTGTGCAGGCAATTCAGGTTTGTTACTTATTGGGCAGTTCCGACACCCGTGAGAGGGAAATCTGCGGCATTCGGGATGCTATGGATACATACCATCTTTTGGAAGGAACAATAGTCACAAATACCCATGAAGAAGAGGTGAAGTACGGAGATAAGATAATACATATTCTGCCGGCATGGAAATGGTTACATTTTTAATATAGGACGTATCTCTTTGTGTAAGAGAGGTTGAATTCTGGTTATAACAGTCGATAATATTTACACAAGGTTATGATATGCAAACTTAGTAAATACGGTAAAAGTTTCAATTACAATTGATGTTTTTATCGTATTTAGCTTTCTGATATCCTCTGATTTTGATCACTTTTCTATTGTTCATCCTCCGATTTTGTATGATTTACTCCCAAAGCATCCTCCGAATATGTTTTTATGTTGTCTTTGTATTTAGATTGAAAGCCTTCTCTAAAGTTAGCAAAGTATGTTATAATGAGATGAACTAAAGAATAACCAGTATGATACAAAAAAATATTAGCAAAATAGCAGAAATGGAAAGACAGTGAATACCAAACCGCTTATCCCCCGAGGGGCACGACAAGTGGGAAAAACAAAAAGGGCACCTATAAAAAAGCGCCCTCTTGCTAACTGTTTTTCTATTAGATATGCGAATATCTATTAGTGATTTATCCTTTAATTTATTCAGGTAATTCCAATGTTTCTGTAAAGCCACTGTATAAAATTCCATATCCTCCTTCTACAGCAACAGCTCCACGCATTGCAAATAGCAACTTATTACCTTGACGTTGCATGTCAGTAGGAGTAAAATACACCATCCCATAAGTAGCATGTTTATATCCGGTAGCTTGTAAGTCCCAATTCATCAGAGTTTGGCCGTCTTCACTCAATGTAAATACCATGGGATAACCTTCTGTTATACAATCCGGCAACTTGTATATATTACCTTCTTTAGCTTTCAATATAGGCTGTTCCCATGACTGACCGAAAAGCTCTGAAGTATATATTCCGGTTCCGTAATCCTCCCATGTTAACTTTCTCTGAGCGGTCACTGTTATCTTTCCGGACTTGGAGGGTGACAATGCATTCTTGTCATCTATGGTCAGTGTAATTTCATATTTGCCGGTAGCGCTCAAGTCATCTATAGATCCAAAAGCTAATTCCACGTACCCCACTGCTTCGCCTTTTGCAAAAGCTATATTGGAACTTTTCAAGGTGAACACACCTTCTTCTACCGTAGCTTCATCCATGCTAATGCCGACTGAAGCCTCTACAACTGTATTTCCACGATATACGGGAACCCGGATGACGCCATTGTTTTCAGCATCCACTTCCACATTCATTTGAGTAGATGCAAAAGCTGCCTCAACTCCGTTTACGCCATATTTCTTACCTTCCGCATCTGTATCGCAGGAGGTAAAAGCTGCTAAACAGAACAATATAGCAGCATATTTCTTTATTGTATATAGTTTCATATTTTCCTTCATTATGTAGGTTTATAAATTATTGAACTATAGGATTCTGATCCGCAGAGGTAATATTTTCATTACCGTCAATTTCAGATTGCGGCAGAGGAAGGATAAATAATGGAGAAGCGGCATTAGTGTTCTTTGTCGTTACCTTCTCTGTATGGTTAGAACCTTCATAATTACGATTATATCCCAAACCTAAACGTTGCATATCGAAGATACGCCCCACTTCACCCCAAAGTTCAACACGACGTTGGAATAAAATTTCATCCATTAATGTTGCCAAAGGAGCATTAGTGTCAGAGTTATAAGTATTGGCATCTGTACGGGCTGCCAAACGTTCTTCAAACTTACTGTCTCTTGCGTTTCCTAAAGCTTTTATTGTGGTACGGGCAGTACTATATTCTTTCTGATGACATTCGGCTTCAGCCTTGATTAATATCATCTCTTCTGCTCTCATAAGCAAGTAATCGCCTGTACGGGTCGTGTAGTCTGCCATCTTAAATTTAATTTGACAGTAGCTCGTATAAGATGAAGCTGCCTTCTCTTCATCAGAAGGAATGGCTCCACGGAACCACGCTGTTTTACGCTCATCTGTGTCAGAAATCAGTTTATACAACCCAGTGCTTATACATTGGCGTGCTTTAGAAGCATACATACCCGGTGCGTCAGCATCCATATGCGAGAAGAAGCTTGCAAAACCGCTGGACTGATCGGCTATAATTTCCATTCCCCACAAAACATCTGCTGTTTTTACACTATTGTTCCCGCCCAATTCGGCTATAGTAGCAACTTTCAATGAAGGTTTCTTCAAGGCTTCGGCAGCTGCCGAAGCAGCACCTGCATAGTCATGCTGAGTAAGACAAATACGGGCTTTAATTCCATTAGCCACATAGTAATCTATATGAGATACATGTGACTGCACTTTATTACCGATACTTCCTAACAGATCAATAGCTTTTTCTATATCAGAATTGATTTGAGTATAAACTCCCTGAACGGTTCCACGAGGACTTCCCTCCGAACCGGCAACCGTTGCTCCTGTATATAAAGGTACACCGGGCGCATCCTCATGTCCCTTATATGTTTGTTGGTACAATTGTATCAGATAGTAATACGCAAAAGCACGCATTGCATAGGCCTGTCCTACAACGCTGTTCTTAAGTTCCGGATCACCTCCCATTGTGTTTTCTGAGGCAATGATATAATTTACGTTACTAACGATAGTATAATAGAAGTTCCAAATAGAATAAGGACGTCCTGCTTTATTTGAGTAATCGCCATGAACATTCAAACGATAATCTTCATAAAACCAGCCTTGTCCCTGCTCTTTCATTAAATGATCTTCAGCCATCAGATCTCCAAGCAGCTGGATAGCTGTCTGTCCACAATTTTCCGAGCCCCAGTTTGAACTCCATCCTGCTACATATAACATACGGTATATACCATTTATAGCAGTTTCCGCGCTACTTGCATCTGCAAATATCGTAGAACCTGATACCTTGTCAGTCGGTTCCGTATTCAATTCATCGGCGCATGAGCTGAATGCAAGAAGGCCGATTAAAGAAAATATATATAATACTTTTTTCATCTTTTATATTATTTAATCAGGTTTAGAAAGTAATGTCAATTCCGAATGAAATTGTTCTGACAGGTACGTAACCAAAATCCGTTCCACCAGTGAAATTATATTGAGGGTCCATACCTTTCAGTCGATTGAACAGCACGACATTGTCTGCTGTTGCAGTCAGGCGTGCAGAGTCGAATCCGATAGATTTCATCCACTTTGAAGGCAAGGAATATCCTAAAGCAATATTTTTAATAGCAAAATAGGAAGCGTCAATCAAACTGTTATCAGTAATAATGTAACTCTTTCCGATTTCAATACGCGGGAGGTCTGTGATATCACCCGGATTTCTCCATGCACGTTCCAGCATTTTACTCTTTGCCTGTCCTACATAATTGCCATATAATAAGTTATTATAAATACCATCCAATACTTTGCCGCCAATAGAATATGTGCAAAGGATACTCAAATCAAATCCTTTATATTTGAATGTATTATTGATAGAACCATATAAATCAGGAATACGGCTGCCCTGAATTTCTTTGCATGCGGTAGCCTTGGCCATATCGTTAGTTATATACTTTTTGCCTTTCACTCCGTTTTCATCGGTATCCCATGCCCAATATAATTGTTCTCCGGTTGCGGGGTCAACGCCGGCGGCTGTTGCAGTATAGAATGAGTATAAAGTTTCACCTTCGCGAATGATATAAGATCCGGAGATGATTTCCGGTTTATCCGCCAGCTGTAAAACTTTGTTTTTGATAGTAGAACCAAGGAGTGTTAAGTTCCAAGTAAACGGAGTATCCTTAAAGATATCAACTCCTAATGTAAGGTCAATACCTGTGTTACGCATACTACCGACGTTTTTGTTGTAGCCATCAAAACCGAGTGAAGATGCCATTGGAAATGACATTAACATGTCTGTAGTCTTACGTTGATACCACTCGATAGTAGCAGAAACACGATCAAACAATTTTGCTTCAATACCAATATTCAGATTGGCATTTTTTTCCCATTTCAGTTCTTTATTTTCCAAGGAGGTTACGGCCGCACCACTCATCGACGAGTTTGCATACCCCAAATCATAAAATGACTGCCAAGCATAAAAATTCTGTTTGGTACCACTCAATATGGCATCATTACCTTGTACACCGTAGCTAGCCTTTAATGACAGATTATTAATCCAAGTAATATCACTCATGAAAGATTCGTGAGAGATACGCCAGTTGCCACCAACCGACCAGAATTTACCCCAACGGTTATCCTTATAGAAACGAGAAGAACCATCCGTACGAAAGCTGGCAGAAAGGTAATACTTATCGGCAAAGTCATAATTCAAGCGTGATAACACAGATTGAACTGCATAATTGTTCTGATAAGAAGATGCTCCTGTAATGGTTGTAGCTGCATCCAGTTCATAAAGCCCGCCAAATGGGAATCCTGTCTTGGTTGCTGACAAATAATCATATCTGTATTTATAAAATTCATGTCCAACCAAAGCTTCAAAATGATGATTACCGAACTTTCTGTCGTATGTCAACAATTGATTAAAAGTGTAGCTGAATGTGCGTGCAGTAGCTTTCTGTATAGTACCTTTTACTGCTACAGAGTTACCGTTATACGGATTATAATAAGTTGCTCCGGCTGAATTGATTAAGTCAAAGCCATAATTAACGGAGAATTTCAATCCTTGCAGGAATGTGTTTTTCAAATCCCCCAATTCCGCATATACACGTCCACTCAGGTTGTCACTTTGAGTAGAATACATATCATCATATAAAGTAGCAATTGTGTTCCACTCTGAATTGGCACCAGCGGGTCTGTTCTTACCATAGTCAAAAACGGCATTTCCCAAATTGTCATAAATGGTAGCACCATTGGCATCTTTCTCAAAGACCGGGAAAATAGGAGCCATTAATTGTGCACTGTACCAAACATTGGATGAACCGGACGAATTTTCAACAGCTGTATTGCTCTCATTGCGAGAGTAGTTGGCGCTCATTCCGGCTTTCAACCAGTTTGTAACTTCAGAGTCTATATTCAGACGTCCATTATATCGGTTAAATTTTGTTGTCTTCAGCAGACCTTCTTCATCAAGGTAACCTAAAGAAAACATATATTTGGTCTTGTCGCTTCCACCACTGAATGAGGCAACATATTCTTGACGTAAAGGACTGCTTTTTAAAGCTTCATCCATCCAGTCTTCACTATATCTTAATTTGGCATCACTACGTACTTTTCCTGTCACTGGATCGATCAGTTCTGTAATACTATAGTTAAAAGGGTTGTACTGTTCATTCTGGCCCAACATAGCAGTGGATCCGCTTCTCATAGCCTCTAATGCGGCAGCACCCGCTAATTCCGGAGAAACTCCACCGTTGATAATCTGATTATTCTTATATGACTGGAAGATTGTTTCCAAATAGCCGGCTTCGTCCATCGTTTCATAGCGTGGAATAGCGCGTGAAGAAACACCCCAATTTGCTTTCAAGTTTACTTTTACCTTACCGGAATTACCTTTTTTGGTAGTGATCATAATCACACCATTCGCACCACGAGAACCATAAAGAGCACCTGCTGAAGCGTCTTTAAGCACTGTCATCGTTTCAATGTCATTAGGATTGATTGCAGAAATGTTACCATCATAGGGAACACCGTCCACTACATACAACGGTGATTGAGATGAATTGATAGAGCCATAACCACGAACAACTACAGAAGAACCTGATCCTGGCTGTCCTGAACCTGAAGTAGTCTGTACACCGGCAACCATACCGTCCAATGCTTTTGTAACGTTTGCAACAGGTCTTTCTTTCAATTTCTCAGACTTGATGACCTCCGCAGAACCAGTAAAAGACTCTTTCTTTGTGGTACCATAGGCTATAACCATTACTTCATCCAATATTTCAGTATCCGACTTCATGATAACCTTTACGTTCGGCTTTATTGCAACATCCTGTGCTTGCATACCAATATACGTAATTTGAAGCGTTTTCGCAGAACTTATCCTGTCTTATAACGCTGATAAACAGGCACATAAATATAAACAAAGAACTTGTATATAAACGGTGTAGATTTATAATATACTGATTTACAATTATATAAAATATGATATATATTTATTCATATCTACCATCATTCTTCTACTTCAAACAATTAATGTACTTATTATCAGTGCATTGACATTTAATTAAGAATATAAATGAGCTACGGAGTAGAGACTATACAACTTAGTTAACAAGTCTATATAAACAAATATCAACTAATTAACTGTAATTTCATGAAACTGCCATATTAATAAAAAAACGCTTTGCATGATATAGGGCTTACTATGAGTTTATACTTGTTTTTACCTACACGCTTGCACTTGTGTTCCGTACTGCCATATCCATCGGCATTGAGAGGTAGTGCAGGTAAATAAAAAACAGGGTGTAGGCAAATTTGCCTATACCTTTCTAAAACACGCATATATTACTGATTACCTTTTAGTTAATCATTTTGTAAGCAAAAAAAGATTATTTCATAATCTCCGCATTTTCCTGCCTTTTTCTGCTAAAATGTTCCGGATTAGAGCAATTTTCACTATATGGCATTCCATTATTTGCCTACTTACGTCTATTCTAAGCAGGGAGTGTAAGTATCAACCACCCATGTTCATTGAGACAACTACCTATGTTTATTTTGCTAATAAACAATGTTTTACTATTGCCTACAACCATGAAGTACGTGCTTCATGGTTATGAGTCAGCAAATCCACAATTGTGGTTGCATGAAATAAAGCAATATACATGTAAGGCACATTGTATAAAAACAAATAGGAAAAGGGGTATTATGTTAACATTAGATGCTGTTACCCAGTAATAGCATTTGGGTAGACATAAAGAATACAAAAAAAGAAAACAGAAGAAATAAGAGAAATAGAACAAAATAACCAAGATGTTTAGCAAACAGATTTACAAGGAAAGGTGTAAACCATTTATCCAATATTCCAGTAGCTACATGATAAGTGGTTACACCTTAAACTTTAATAGAATTTACTTTCCTTTTTTGCGATGAACCGATGAATGATTTTTTTCCAAATCACTTATTATTGTCGCATCCATTACATTCGTGTATATTTGTGTGGTTTTCACGCTCTTATGTCCCAAAAGCTTCTGCACTGTTGTGATATTGACACCATTATAAATTAATAATGTGGCATTGGTATGTCGAGCAGTATGAAATGACACCTTTTTAGCCACTCCTGCTAACCGGGCAATTATTATTAATTCTTTATTCACATTTGAGTTATCTCTTAAATGGAAAAAGTCTTGTAGGTTTGCCTGATATTTATTCAAAATTAGAATTCCTTTTCCACTAAAAAGTAAATATAGTGGCAATCGAACTTCAGTACCTGTTTTAATAGATTTATATATCAGCCATGTCTCCTGATGCATCTCTACAATGTTATCGGGCTTCATATTTACAAAATCAGAATATCGCATACCAGCATAGCAACAGAACAAAAATGCATCTAATGTTTTCTGGTATTTCGTATAGCGTCCTTTCAATTGCAAGGTCTCTAACTTTTCCAATTCTTCCGGAGACAAATGTGTATGGCCGTTTTCTACAGTTTTAATTTTATATTTTCTGAAGGCATATTTTTGTATATCCATATATTCTTTATTAATGGCTACATTAATATGGCGTTTCAAGTGTTTCATGTGTTTGGCTATCGTATTGGTGTGATATCCTTTTGACTGCAGGAAGTATTCGAAAGAGGATACAAATTCAAAAGTTAGATCTGAAAATGTTACGTTTTTCTTAAAATCTTGTAAAAGAGCAAGCGTAGACAAATGATTGCGTTTAGTACTCTCTTTTAAGCCAGAAGTCATTACCTCTTGCTTAAAAAAAGGAATAAACGAAAATTTATCTTCCTGTTCTTGCTTTTCAGAAAGTACATCTTTTAGAACATCCAAATTAATAGTTTTACCCTGTTGCCAGAGTTCAAGTTCACGCTTTTCTATCATTGCGACAAATTCATAAATTAATCGATTTAAAGCGTCTGCATTAGGATGGTTTTTAACTAGTAGTTTCTTTGCATCCCACTGGTCGGGTCTTAAGTAGACTTTTGTCGAAAAATACTTCTTTTTCCTGTTCAGATAGGCCTCTACCTGCACCAGAGCCATACCTTTCTTGTTAAGGCTCTTTTTCCTGTTGTACACCAAACTGTAAATAATCTTGTTCATCATTAGTTGTTTTAGTTAATACTATGAACAAATAAGACGGGATAATGTGCTATAGAAGAACTAAATAAGGCTTAATATCTGCAAAACTATGCCCCAAAAGAGTTTTTCTATTTTGTATTTCCTTTATAAAAAAGGTAAATCTACGTAAAATGGCTTTCAATTTTATTCCTCCAACACGCATTATTAACACTTTTTGTTTAAAAGAGAAGGGGCATATTAAGGAATAACAGTCAAGAAGGGGCTTCATAGTGATAGCATTTAAATAGTCATTTAGGTTTTTTTAGTGCAAAAAAGCTGCTGTTAAGCATAAAAACAAGCATTCAGTTAACAAATTGATAGATTTACAAGGTTTTTTCAACAAAATAATTGTTCGTTTCAGTTTTATTAATATATTTGCATTTTGTTAGAGTAAAGAAACAATTAATGTAAAGTTAAACTTTAAGAGAGAATTTATGAAAAGAAAATTAATGCTGTTATTGGCCTGTCTTTTTGTTGGAATAGGCCTAGTAACTGCCCAAACTCAGACCATCACGGGTGTTGTGATTTCTGAAGAAGATGGGCAGCCAGTTATTGGAGCCTCTGTATTGGTAAAAGGTACTCAACTTGGTACTATTACCGGTGTAGATGGTGATTTTACTTTATCGAACGTACCAAGTTCTGCGAAGACTTTGCAGGTTTCGTACATTGGTATGCAGACGCAAGAAGTGGCAATTAAACCTAATTTAAAGATCGTATTAAAGGCAGATGCAGCCTTATTAGACGAGGTTGTTATTGTAGGATATGGTTCTAGTAAGAAGCTGGGGTCAGTTGTTGGTTCTGTTACAGCTGTAAGTGGTGAAAAACTGGAGAAAAAACCTGTTGCAAACATCGGGGATGCTTTGCAAGGACAAGTTGCAGGTTTGCAAGTATTTACCCCTAGCGGAGAACCTAGTGGAACGGTACAAATGCGCTTGCGTGGTGTTAGTTCTATTAATAGTAGTTCTGAACCATTATTTATATTGGATGGCTCTCCTATTTCTTCCGGTGCATTTACTGCATTAAATCCCAATGATATTGAAAGTATGACCGTATTGAAAGATGCATCTTCAACTGCCATTTACGGTTCACGTGCAGCAAACGGTGTTGTAATCTTAACTTCTAAAAGAGGAAAAAGAGGAGAAAAGGCCAAAATTACGATAAGTGCCCAATATGGTGTATCGAAAATGACTGGAGATAACATTACCATGATGAATGCCGAACAATGGCTAAACTTGCAGGAAGTACTTGACCCATCATTGAAAACAAATCAGTCTTTTCAAAGCGAAAAGGATTTCTATATTAAAAACGGAATTTCTACAGATTGGGCTGATGTATTCTTTGGGGGTACAGCACCTATGCAGCAATATGACTTGAGTATTTCCGGTGGAACGGAAAGTTTAAATTACTTCTTATCCTTCGGACATTATGATGCCGATGGTATAATGGATGATTCTAATTTACGCCGTGAGACACTGCGCTCAAACATCGAAACAAATATTACTAAATGGTTAAAGGCAGGGGTAAATTTAAATCTATCATATCAAAAGTATGCTACAGCCGCTTTTGGTACTACTGCTAATCAAGTATATAATAAAGCATATGCAGCCCGCGTTTATCGCCCGGACCAGAGCTACTATGAAGTTTTACGTGATGACAATGGAAATTTCATTGGTTATGGTGACCGCTTGGACTACTTCGATAAATTAAATTACTATAATCCATATTATTTATCAGAGATACAACCTGCTTCACGCGATATGGCACGTATCAATGGCAATACATTTATCAATATCAATCCAATCAAAGGATTGAATATTCGTGCAGCTCAAGCTGTTGAAGCTTTTGATTATCGATACTCTTATAAAGCTTTACCTATTGGCCCGTTTGAAGGTGCAGGTAGTGCAACAGAGTCTTTCCAACGCTATTACTCATTTACCTATACTAATACTGCAGAGTATAAATTTACAGCATGGAATAATCATAATTTCAGTGCCCTAATAGGACAAGAATCTATTATTACCAAAAACCAATCATTTACATCTGAGGTAGAGGGGTTAACTGATCCGCGTTTAATGCTATTAAGTGCAGCAAGTAATGCAACAATGCCTTCTCACTCAAAATATGATAAGATTTTTAATTCTTACTTTGCTACTTTCAGCTATAATTATGATGAAAAGTACTATTTAGACCTTACTTATCGTAGAGATGGTTCATCATTGTTTGGTTTGAATTCTCAATGGGGTAATTTCTGGTCTGCAGGTGCAATGTGGGATTTAAAGAAAGAAAATTTCCTGAGTGACATCTCTTGGTTGAATCAATTACAGTTAAAAGCTAGTTACGGTTCTGTAGGTAACTCTTCAGGTCTTGACCCTTATATGTCATTTGGTCTAATTGGAACAGGTCCATTATATGGTGGACAAAGTGGTACTGCAGTTGCCAATCCAGCCAACCCCGATTTGACTTGGGAAGTTGTTAAATCTACAAATGTCGGATTAAGTACTCGCCTGTTTGATCGTGTAAGTTTGGATATAGAATTCTATAACCGCATGACAGAAAATATGCTTATGGAAATCCCTTACTCTTTTACAACCGGTTTTGCATCGGGTTGGGGTAACGTAGCAAATATGCGTAACCGAGGAGTAGATATTACTGCAAATGTAGATGTATTAAGAGATGTGAACGGTTTTGACTGGACTATCTCAGCTAACGTGAACTATAACAAGAATGAAATTACTCAATTATTTAATGGACTGGACGAATATGTATTAGCAAATACCGGTCTGAAACTTGAGGTAGGCAAACCATACGGAGAATATTATTATACCAGATGGGCAGGTGTCGATCCACGAGATGGTTACAATACGTGGTATGATAAGAATGGGAATTTAACTAAAACTTATTCCGCAGATGATGCTGTCTTTTTAGGAAAGCAACGCTATGCTCCATGGTCAGGTGGTTTCGGTACTCGACTCGCTTGGAAAGGTATAACGGTCAGCGCTGATTTCTCATTTATGCTTGGACAGTACATGGTAAATAACGAACGCTGGTTTACAGAGAATCCACAAATGGCCAACAGCCGCAATCAAACCACTGAAATGTTGACTATGTGGCAAAAGCCCGGTGATATAACTAACATCTCAACTCCAGACTCCCCTATGCAGTTTGATTCTCATTTATTAGAGAATGCTTCATTTATGCGTCTGAAAAATTTAACAGTAAGTTATACTATGCCTCAACGTATAATGAAAAAGACTGGATTCATTGAAGATGCAAAAATATTCTTTGTAGGACGTAATTTATTAACTGTTACTAAATACAAAGGATTCGATCCGGAAATCAACAGTAATATGCAATTAGGAAACTATCCGAATACGAAGCAATTCTCATTCGGCCTTGAACTTACTTTCTAAACATTAACTACAAAAGAGATAAAAACAATGAAGAAAATATATATCATATTAGCAACATTGCTTGTTACAGGTCTCTCTTCCTGCGATATGGAAAAATACCCATACAGCTCAGTTGAAGAGTCTCAATACCTGGCAACAATGAACGACTTTACAAATGCACGTATCGGAATATATTCCTACTATCGTTCCATAACGACAGGTGGGTACATATTAACCCCTGAATTACAATGCGATGATTTCCATGCCACAGCTGGTTTTTCCAATTCATATGGTAATCAGTATCGCTGGGACTTCCAATCTTCAGACGGCAACGTAGAAGGTGTATGGCAAAATCATTATGCACACATTGCACGTTGTAACTACTTTATTGATGGTTACAATAAAGTGCTGGATGGTACTGTCACCGATTTGAGTGATGCAAATAAAGAACTTATTGCAGCTTATGCTGGTGAAGCATATTTCACAAGAGCTTATAACTACTTTCAATTAGTGGGGTATTTTTGCAAAGCTTACAACCCTGCAACTGCAGAAAGTGATTTAGGCTTACCCCTACAATTGGTCTATTCTCCGACATCAGATGCAAGTGCTTATCCGGGACGTTCTTCTTTGAAAGCAACCTATGAACAAATCCTCAGTGATTTGACAGAGGCTAAGAAACTTGTAAATGCAAGTAAAACAGTTACTCAAGCACAAAACGTTTTAAACTATATTTCGCAAGATATAGTAACAGCATTTCAAGCACGCGTTGCATTGCAAATGAAAGATTATACAACAGCTATCAGTAACTCGACTTCGCTGATCAATACAGGGAAATACCCTTTATTGAACTCGGAAGATGGAGGAGAAGCTTTCCGTAATATGTGGGTAAAAGATACTGGTTCTGAAGTAATTTGGCAAATTTACATGAGTGCAGATGAATTGGGAAGCGCCACAGGAACCAGTTTCTGGGGACAGTATAAAAAAGATGATCCTTCTTCACAAGTAATGGACTACATTCCTTCACAAAAGCTTATCGACCTTTATGAACAAGATCGTGATATTCGTTTTGCTGCTTATTTTGCTCCTTTCACATTAAAAGTTTCTACCGGTGCAACAGGAGATATTTACGTATTCGACAAATATCCTGGTAATCCGGATATTTATAATGTAGTAAGCGTTGACAATCATTATACTAATAAATCGAAGCCTTTCCGGATTTCAGAACAGTATCTGATTGCAGCTGAAGCCTATGTAGGTAACAACGACATCGTTAACGGAGCAAAGTATCTGAACTTACTAAGAGCTAGTCGCCTTGTAGATTATGTAGATGTTACTTATAATAGCCCGAACACTTTATTAGCTGATATCCAAGACGAACGTCACAAAGAATTAGTTGGCGAAGGTTTTCGTCTGACAGATTTGAAACGGTGGGGATTAGGAGTAAATCGTGAAGATGCAACTCAGGACGCAGCTTTGGTTTTATTGCCTGGTGGTACCAATACAACAGCTTTAACTAAAACAGCTGATGACTTCCGAATGGTATGGCCCATTCCTAAATCGGAAACAGACGTTAATCCGCAGATCAAAGGCCAACAAAATCCCGGATATTAATTTGTTGAATTCTTAACTTTTGAAATATGAAATATTTGAATATATATTTATTGGCTTTATTGACAATCTTTATTGTCGGATGTTCGGATGATGATCCAGCAATGAACAGTGCAAGTACGACAGTCTCATTTACACAATCAGAAGTGACGTTCAATGAGAATGCCGGTATAGTAAAAGTTCCTCTAACAATTGAGGGCGAACGAAATGGAATGATTAAAGTAACATTTAAAGTTGAAGATGGCAGTGCCATTGTAAACGAACATTATATTGTTACCACTACAACCGTTTATATTCCTACTGATGCCAATGATACTTTTGGTTGCGAGATTCGTTTATTAGATGATGGTATGACTGAGAATGATGACCGTAATCTGAAAGTAACTATTGAAAATGTAGAAGGTGCACAGACAGGAGCAACCTCTACATGCAATGTTATACTAAAAGATGTGGATAAGAATCCATATTTCAAACTGATGGGCACTTGGACATTTAATGCTGTAAAAGCAACAGACGGTAGTGCAGTTAGCTTTACTGTAACAATCTCTGATGGCGGAGATGAAGCAAACCTAGAAAAGAGTTATGTCTTCAATGGATTTACAGATGGAAAGGGATATGATGCAACCATACCTTGGACTGTAGATTATAATAAAGCTTCTGAAACACTTTCTGTAGTACAAGGACCGACTTATGCAAAATACAATTTTGGATTTGTGGGTGAAGTACGGGTATGTCCAATGGATCTTACTGCAGCATTATCCAAATCCCTAGAAGGAACTTGGAATGAAACATTCGACAGGATTGACTTTGATCCTAACGGAATTATCGGTGTAGGTGTATTCGACTCCGGAGAGTATGCAGGCTATTGGGCTGTATATGCAGAATGCTACATGGTCAAAAAATAAATTGTTCTTTGAATAATTGACTTTATGTATAGAAAAAGGCTATGCTACTTTTATGGCATAGCCTTTTCATCATTAATAAGATTGAAAATATGAAAAAAGCTATTATCATCCTTATTCTGGCTTTCCTGGTCTGTTCAGGACGGCTTTTTGCAGCTCCGCGCACTCCGCAGCAAGCATTAGAAGTTGCCCGCACATTTGTACGTTCTCATGTCAATATGAAACACATTGATACAAAGGAGTTAAGACTGACAAATGGACAAAACATACAGACACGAACTATGATTTATCCTGCTTATTATATCATCAATACAGGGAATGATAGTGGATTCGTCATCATTTCAGGGGATGATTGTGCACGGGAAGTACTAGCATATTCAGATAAAGGAAATCTGAATTATGAATATTTACCTGCCAACGTTAGGTATTGGTTGGATTTCTATACTGCTGAAATAAAACGAATGAATACAAACGGCAATTCTGTGAAGAACCCAACTGAAGTTCAAAATTCGGCAACAAGAGTAATTCCTCCAGTAGTCACACCTCTATTGGACAAAATAGAATGGGACCAAGGAAATCCTTATAATCTGGATTGTCCGGAAGAAAAAGGAGAACTCACTGTTACTGGCTGTGCTGCTACGGCACTTGCCATGGTAATGAAATATTATGAATATCCCAAACACGGAACAGGAAGTTACAGTTATACAACCGCAACTTTAAAAAAATCACTTTCCGTAAACTTTGAAGAGGCCAACTATAAATGGGATCTGATGCTGCCTCAATACACAAATGCGGCAACTGAAGAACAAAAGAAAGCTGTAGCCGAATTGATGCTCCACTGCGGCGTAGCTATGGATATGGATTATAACCTAAGTGCAGCTGGTGGTAGTGGAGCAGGCATATTCAAACAATATAATGCCCTGACGAAATTCTTCGGGTATAATCCTAATATATATTTTGAAGGACGTGATTATAATACTGAAGGACGCTGGAAAAATATGATTCAAAAAGAATTGATTGCCGGGCGCCCTGTTCTATACAGTGGACAAAGCACCGCAGGAGGTCATGCATTTGTATTGGATGGTTGTGATGAGAATGACATGTATCATTTTAACTGGGGATGGAGCGGATATGCAAATGGATATTATTCCTTAAGCTCCCTGAATCCAGGATCAGGCGGCACAGGAAGTGGAAGTGGCGCCTATAATGATATGCAATATATTATGCTCCTTGTACAACCGAAGACAACAGGAGAAGTTATTAGTGGCTTTACATTAGAGGGAAGCATGGATATTACACAAAAGCAATATGAAAGAAATGAAAGTATCAGTGCAAAGTTTACCAAAATATGGAACACTTCTACTCCTATGAGTGGGATTATCGGATTAGCTCTATATCAAGGAGATGAATTCATCACATTTCTTACAACACCCACTTCAATTTCCAACATTGACGTAGGAAGTGGTTGGAATAGTATTACATTCAGCGGCACAATTCCATCTACTGTACCTAACGGCAACTATCAACTTCATTTTGCCTCACAAAAAGATGGTGAAAAAGTACCAAGCATGTTACGTGGTCTTGAAGGTAAAAGCATCTGTTATAGTGTAGAGATTACTGCTAACAGTATTCTACTAAGCAGCATAGAAAACAATTCCGATTTGTATCAACTTGCTCCTGCAGAACTTATTGGTGAAGCTGTAGAGGGAAAAGATATATCTTTCAAAATACAAATCGAAAATAAAGGTTTAAAATATGAAGATGATTTTGCTATATATATACGTAAGAACGGAGCATTGCTCCCTTACACGCGCATCAGCGACTATACTGTAATACCAAGTAATACTTCCAGCACTATCACTATCACAGGAAACCCCGAATTACCAGCTGGAGAATACTATGCTATAGGAAGTTACCGTAAAGATGACACCTGGAAACAATTTACTAACAGTGAATTAAGACTGGTTTTCACAATTAAAGATGTAGAAACAGGTATTGGGCAAACCGAATCTTCTGAAGTGTTAAAGGTCATTCCTACAAATACAGGTTTGGAGATCACAAGTGAAAATTCCAACGAATTTATTGATATATTCTCCAGTCAGGGAGTTAAGATAACGAGCGTAAAAGGGACACAAATAACCGTTCCATTGTCACAAAGTGGACTATATATTATAAGACAAGATAAGAATAGTCTAAAAGTATTGTACAACCCAAAACATTAAATATCCGTACAAATAAAAAGGATGAATTCACTTGATCAATCAAGAATTCATCCTTTCTATTATATTATTATATAGTTAAACTTCCTTCTTTCAGAATATCCACCAATATCGGCTTTACCCCACTCACGAAACACTCCACAGCAATTACCATCAGAATAAGCCCCATCAAGCGCATCATCACATTATTTCCCGTTTCTCCTAAAACCTTTACCAGTCGCGTAGAGGCACGCAAGATGAAAAATGTAATCAAGTAGATAAAGGCGATCATACCAATCAGTACACCTTTCATTTGGATAGTATGGGCATCCTGCATCAACACAATGGCGTTTGCTATGGCACCGGGACCGCAAAGCATCGGTATCCCTAAAGGGGTGACGGAGATGTCATCGGCATAAGTTTTAATCTCTTCATCTTTCAATTTCATTTGTGTATAACGTGCCTGCAACATATCAAAACCGATTTTAAAGATGATGACACCACCTGCTATACGAAAACCGTTTGTAGAGATCCCAAAGAACTTGAACAGGAACTGACCTGCAAAGGTAAAGACCATAATCGTGATGAAAGCTACTAATGTAGCACGAGACACTACAGACTGTCGCTCCTTATCCGTCATTCCATGGGTCATAGTCAGAAAGACGGGCATAGTCCCGAGAGGATTTGTCAACGTAAAGAAAGAAGTGAAACAAAGCAAAGCGAAAGGTAAAATAGTATCCATAGCTGCAAATTATGTGTTTACGCTGACAAAATTACAACTAATCCCTCAATGTCACAACAATTGGAGCAACTCTTTCAAATCTGTAATCTGATAAGTAGGCTTAAATGGAAACTCGGTACGTCCCGTTACATTATAGAACACCTGATGCATGCCTACACCCTGAGCACCCGTTATATCATTTTCCCAGCTGTCACCTACCATCAACGATTCACGCAGTTCAGACTGAGTAGCCGACATGGCAAAATGGAAAATCTCAGGCCATGGCTTTAGGACACCAATATCATCTGATAGAACTACTTTCTTGAAGTAATGGTCAATTCCGGCAGAACGCATTTTGTGGCATTGCAGTTCCTGAAATCCATTGGAAAGGATATAAAGATTATATTTAGGTGCCAAATATTCCAGCACTTCCTGCGCATGGGGCATCAATCTGCTTTTTGTAGGAATAACCGCAAAAAAGTCATCAGAAAAAGCTTTCGCTAAAGCCGTATCCCCCTCTCCTACTGCCTCCAGCGGATAGAGAAAACGTTGACGATTCAATTCTTCTTTTGTCACTTTTCCATCTGCATATTCTGCCCACAATTCGATATTACGCCTCTCATAGAGTTCATAGAAATGTTCAAAAGACCGAAAATAGCGATCATATTCATATTTGCGATACATTTCCTCAAATGTATCACGGGCATTAAAAGAAAAGGCCCAGAGAGTATCATCCAGGTCGAAAAAAATATTCTTGTACTGCATATAAAAAGAAAATGGCAGGGATAACCTTTCCCCGCCATTCTTATAATTTAATTAAGTTATTTTACTTGGATAACCAGGTATCTGGATACGTTCCAGAAATCTTTCGGATTCGTAATCTTCAGAACGAGCTGATCTTTATCATCTTTCTCCAAAGCATAAGAACCTGCCGGATGAGTAGTCAAGACATCTGCACTCTTGGAATACAACTTAATTTCTTTCGTTGTACGAATATCAACCTGAGTAAAGTAATCCTTATTGATGTCACCATCCTTAAGCACTTGCTTTTTCTGGAAGAGACCGGTATTTGTCAGAATATTCTGATCCTTCAGTTCTTTCTTTGTTCCGAAAACAAACCAAGCTGTGTTCAGTGCCTTATCTTGCTCAGCTACGGTTTTGGCTTTCGCTTCATTTTCGGCAGTAAGCACTTCTTTGTCAGTTGACAGGCCAGTCACAGCTGCATCCAGTTCCTGAATACGAATATTCTTAGAGGCAAGTTCAGCCTGCAATTCCTCGATACGCTGGGTTTTGGTTACCAATTCCTGGGTCAGAGATTCTACAGCTTTCTTCAACTGGGTAGAGTTATTCTTGCTACTTTTCAGCATAGCTTCCAGTTTAGCGATCTGCTCTTTGTTTTCTTGCATTTGTTTCTGGATAAATTCAATATCAGTGGCTATTTGCTGCTTAGCTGATAAAGAACCTTCTGAAACCGCACCACGCTGCAAGTCTACGCGGCTTTCGGCGGCATTGATTTGGCGGAAGCCTTCAGAGATATCATTGAAAGTACCCATCATTTCATCCAGTTCAGCATTACGCTGGGTAAGTTCCATCAAAAGAGAATCATTTTCAGCTTTCAGTTGGTCTTTACTTCCACCTGACAAGCCATCGCACGATGCCATAACGGCCGCACATACAATTAAAACTGCTAACTTTTTCATACGCTTTTGTTTTACGTTGGTTAATGAAGTTATTTAATCGTCTATTCCTGCTACTACTATTACTATTTCTCCACGCGGATCATTAGCTGTGAAATGCTCAATCAATTCAGTCAGACTGCCACGCACCGTTTCTTCGTGCATCTTCGAGATCTCCCGGGATACAGATGCCTGACGTTCCGCACCGAAATGCTCTGCAAACTGAGCCAACGCTTTCACCAGACGGTGGGGAGACTCATAAAACACCATGGTACGGCGTTCCTCTGCCAATATCTTCAGACGTGTCATGCGTCCTTTCTTCTGCGGAAGAAAACCTTCGAAACAGAATTTTTCATTCGGCAAACCCGAAGCAACCAAAGCCGGCACAAGAGCTGTAGCCCCCGGCAAACATTGTACTTCAATACCATTGCGAACACACTCACGCACTACCAGAAAGCCCGGATCAGAAATTCCCGGTGTACCTGCGTCCGATATTAACGCAACAGTTTCACCTGCCTTTATTCTATTAACAACACTTTCCACCATTTTATGTTCATTAAACTTATGATGGGATTGCATTGCGTTCTTTATTTCAAAATGCTTCAGTAAGATTCCGGAAGTGCGCGTATCTTCGGCAAGAATCAAATCCGCCTCTTTCAAAATACGAATAGCCCGGAATGTCATATCTTCCAAATTTCCTACCGGAGTAGGCACTACATAAAGTTTTCCCATATCCGTAACTGCTTTAACTAAAGTATTTCTTAAGAAGTTCTATAAAATCAACCACCGTTTCATTCTCTTCATCAGGATTAACGGTAGAAGAAAAGAGTTCCAATGCCTTTTCCAATGAAGGAGCAGCACCCAACTGGCGTATCACTTCATTCATACGGGCGGTATCACCACCAAAAATCTCGCGGGCAAAGCGAAATGAGTCATTCAGACTGATAGCATGCCGCAGATCAGTAGCCGGTTTTATCCGTTCTGCTAAAATAGGCGATGCAGAAGATATTATTGCGGACGGTTCAGACTCGGGTTTGGATTCGGACTCAGGCTTGGGAGATACGACCTCTACCGGCTTGGTGATTTCAACAACGAGCGGTTCTACAGGAGTCGGCTTTACCGGTTCAGGAGCAACGACCGGCTCGGAAATAACCACTGAAGCGACAGGAGCTTCAGGAATAACAACTACCTCTACGGGAGTTTCGTCCAGCTGTTTCTGCAAAGCATCCAGTCGCGCACGCATCTGCTGTATATTCCGTTTAGCTACCACCTTCAATGTAGGATTGGCGTCTGTTGCAAGAACTTTCATTAAATATTTCAGTTCCTGAATATCCAGTTCTATGTCGTCCAATAATGTCTGCATTTCCTTTCGCATCACAAATGTTAATGCCGCAAATGTAGAAATAAATAATGAAAAAATATCGGAAAGCCATTAAAAGTGTTATTTTTGCGGCTAAAATAAACATTTTAAAACAATGGTATTATTCTCGGAAGACCATATACAGGAAACCAATCGTAGAGGAAGAATTGAAGTTATATGCGGCTCAATGTTCTCCGGTAAGACAGAAGAACTGATCCGCCGTCTGAAGCGCGCTAAATTCGCCAAACAGCGTGTAGAAATATTCAAACCTGCCATTGACACACGCTATTCGGAAGAAGAGGTCGTATCTCACGACAGCCATTCCATTGCCTCTACACCGATTGATTCATCGGCAAGTATCCTGCTGTTCACTTCAGAAATCGATGTAGTAGGTATCGACGAAGCACAATTCTTTGATAATGGTCTGATTGATGTATGTAATGAACTTGCCAATAATGGCATACGTGTTATTGTAGCAGGTCTGGATATGGACTTCCGCGGTTTTCCCTTCGGCCCTATGCCCGGACTTTGTGCCATTGCCGATGAAGTATCCAAGGTCCACGCTATTTGTGTGAAGTGCGGACAATTAGCCTCCTTCTCACACCGCACTGTCAAGAACGACAAACAAGTCCTCTTGGGAGAAACAGCTGAATACGAACCCCTCTGTCGGGAATGTTATCTGCGGGCAATAAAGGGAGACCGGACTGCCGCCGGTGAATAAACTATAAAAAAGCAAAAGCCTTATGGAGCGTAAGAAAATTACATTCGACAGCTTTATCCGTGCTGTCATTCTCGGTGCTATCATCATTGGGGTATTAATGCTCCTGAAGCGATTGAGCGGCGTATTGCTTCCGTTCTTCCTTGCCTGGCTTATTGCTTATCTGATATACCCATTAGTAAGCTTCTTCCAGCATAAGCTACGGCTAAAAAACAGAATAATATCTATCTTTTGCGCCTTGCTTACTCTCACTGTTATAGGAAGCGTTGCGTTCTATCTGCTTGTGCCGCCCATGATTCAGGAATTCCTGCGGGTAAAGGATTTATTGATAGAATACTTCAGCACCACTCATACAGCAAGCAATGTCCCCACTACCCTCTCCGAATTTATCCGGCAAAATATTGACCTGCACATCTTAGAGCAAATGTTCAGCCAGGAGAATATATTGGATGCCCTTAAAGTAACCGTTCCTAAGTTATGGTCGCTTATATCGGAGTCTATCAACCTCTTATTCGGGTTCTTCACCGTCTTCCTTATCCTATTATATATAGTATTTATTCTGCTTGATTACGAAAGCATTTCCGAAGGCTGGGCACACCTGATGCCAAAGAAATATCGGAAAACAGTAACCGGCATACTGAATGATGTAAAAGACGGCATGAACAGATATTTCCGCGGACAGGCATTAGTAGCTTTGTGCGTAGGCATTCTATTCAGCATTGGCTTTCTGATTATTGATTTCCCGCTAGCCATTGGTTTGGGATTATTCATCGGTGCACTGAATATGGTGCCCTACCTACAAATCATTGGTTTTGTCCCCACCATCATGCTTGCCATTCTGAAAGCTGCGGATACCGGTGATAATTTCTGGATCATCATAGCTTCGGCTGCCGCTGTATTCATAGTGGTACAAATCATACAAGATGGCTATCTCGTTCCTCGCATCATGGGAAAGATTACCGGTTTGAACCCAGCCATCATCCTGCTCTCTCTATCTATTTGGGGATCGTTAATGGGAATGTTGGGTATGATTATAGCTTTGCCGCTGACCACTCTAATGCTCTCCTATTATCAACGATACATCATTAATCAAGAAAATATTTATAAGACAGAAACCACTGAGGATCAACCAGTAGAAGGTATAGAAGAAAAATAATGCAAACTTTTTTCCTCATATTCCTTGCAAATTAAATAAAAGTACCTATCTTTGCACCCGCTTAACAGCAATAAAGGTTTGATTCGCTAGCTCAGCAGGTAGAGCACAACACTTTTAATGTTGGGGTCCTGGGTTCGAGCCCCAGGCGGATCACTTAGAAGAAATGAAAATACTCCGACAAACTAAGACAAAGCTCTTTAAACCAGTGGTTTAAGGAGCTTTTTTCTTACCCGCCTACGACAGAAAAAAGACCTCAAAAAGCCACCCTGTGAAGATTAATCGTTACTAATTCGTTACGGTTTTCCGTTACGATAAAAACCGTAACGAATTTATAGGTAAGTCGCTCATTTGTCGAATATTGGCAGTCGAAAGTCATAGCCGTTACGGAATGAACAAATTAACTTTGCAACAAGAAAGGAGTTACGGTATGAAATCGACATTCAAGACACTCTTCTATTTAAAGAAGAACGAACCGAAGAAAAACGGTCATGTAGTAATAATGGTACGTATCACGGTGGACGGTGATCAGGTGCAATTCAGCAGCAAGTTGGATATACACCCCGATAACTGGGACACGAAAACGGGAAGAGCCGTCATCAACAAACAGAGTGCGGACAAGAAAGAAAACCTCAGGGTATCCTCACTTAACAAGACACTGGACGAGATACGTTCGGCCATCACCATGCACTACACACGCATGATGAACGTGGACGGTTACGCACTGCCGGAAAAAATCAGGAACGCATTCCTGGGATTGGAGGAAAAGGAGAAAACACTCATCAGTTACTTCACCCAGCACAATGAACAGTATGCAAAGAAGGTCGGCAAGACTGCCACGCAAAAGACCTATTCCCGCTACGAACTGACCAAGCAGCGGATGATAGAGTTCTTGCAAAAGGAATACAAGTTGTCGGACATTCCCGTGAAGGAAATCACCGTCACCCACATCGAGAACTTCTACCTTTATTTGCGTCAGGAATGTGAGGTAAGCAACAATACCGCCATGAAATTTGTACAACGTTTCCATACGATACTGTTGTTTGCCCAGAAAAGCGGATTGAGCTTCATTGATCCCTTCGGGAATTTCAGGTTCAATTTTGACAAGACCGACAGAGGGTATCTCACGCAGGAGGAAATTGACACGATCTATTATAAGGAGTTCAAATCAAAGCGGTTGGAACACGTGCGTGACGCTTTCATCTTTAGCTGTTATACCGGTTTGCCCTACTGTGACATCTATACGCTTTCAAGCGAGGACATAAAGATCGGGGTGGACGGCAAGAAGTGGATTATGAAAGACAGGGGTAAAACCGGCGTGGAATCATTCATTCCCCTACTGCAAATACCGTTGGATATTCTCGCCAAATACGAGGGCAAGTTGAAAGATGGAAGATTGCTTCCGGTAATCAGTAACCAGAAGATGAATGAATATTTGGCGGAGATAGCCGCAATTTGCCAAATCAACAAACGGATCACCTACCATCTCGCCCGGCATTCGTTCGCCACGGAAATCTGCCTTACCAAAGGCGTTCCCATTGAAAGCGTATCCAAGATGCTCGGACACACCAACATTCAGACCACACAGATTTATGCCCGTGTGGTGGACAGAAAGTTGAGCCATGACATGAATATGCTGGATCGAAAACTAAAAAATATGCAAAAAGGTACGACGCAAAACGCTGTATGAATAAACAAATCATTATATTGTCACACCATTTAAAAAACAACGCCTTATGGAAAATAGAGGATACATCACCATCACCGGTTTGGAAAACAAGGATGAACAACCCATCGTCAGTGTAAAGATAGAGAACGGCAACGTATGGATGACCAAGCACGAACTTGCCCGTCTGTTCGGAGTGTTCGTTCAGACAATAGACGCCAATGTGCGCTCCATCCTCAAATCCCGCCTGCTTTACGACGGCGACGTGACCATAACCGAGAAACAGGACAAAAGCATTGTTACCTATTATAATCTGGAAGCGATCATATTTCTCAGCTTCCGCATCAACACCTATTGCACGAAGCTGTTTCGTGAGTGGGTACTCAACTCCCTGTGCGAGTACAAACGCCTGCAAGAGAAAAAGCCCGAAGTCCTTGTTGTTTTCCATCCCGACAGCAACCGGACTACCATTTCTTATAACTAACGTGCATAGAAACCTGTAAATAGCGAGCCTTACCCGAAAATCCAACGGGCAAGGCCTCTTTTTCTCCCGAAATTTCTATCTTTACGCCAAATAACAATGTCATGATAGAAAACCTCACCATATCCGTATCCTTCAGCGAGGTGGAGGAAGCCCATATCAGCAACTATTTTCGCCTTTCCGAAATGTCCGGCGAGTTTCTGATTATCCAAAGGTCTGACAATACCTTCTACTTCCTTTGCACCAATAACTGTGACATCGTGAGCATCTGCCAATCTTTTGATTGGTATATTGTATCAAAAGACACTTTCAATGACCACCTGATAATCGGCATTGGTTTATCGGATAAAGAAAGTATCAACGGAGAACTCTATCGGGTACAGGATGAAACCACGCTCACCCTTTGGCGTGATATACTCCACTTTACTTTCGAGAGCGATTTCGTGCGCCGGTTCTTCCCATACAATACCCATTTCAAAGGCAAGATGCGTATCGACGGAGCCTTGTGTTTCTATATCCACGATTATTACCCGACCAGATGCAAGGACATATCGGTATCTGACAGAAAGACGAGCAATCTGGTATTTAGATTTAAAGAAGGACGACAAGCAGCCCTTGTCGCCAAGATCTTCTCGCTTTGTATCGCCCGGATGCCGTTCTTTAAGGAGAAAGCCGCCAACGCCGTGCTGATCCCCATACCAGCGGCAACCCGTGAACGGAACATCACCCGCTTCGCCCGTTTTTGCAGCCTTCTCTCACGTCGGCTTAAAGTCGTGGACGGATTTCGTGCCACATGGATAAAAGAAGACCGTGAGCAGATGAAAGGAACTCACGGACAAGACAAGTTATCCAACTTGATCTTTCACCCCGATTATTTTAAAGGCCGGGACGTATTTTTAATAGATGACATTATCTCTTCCGGCGAGAACTTCACGCAAATGAAACGAAAACTGATACAACTCGGTGCAAAATCCGTTACCGGTTTGTTTTTAGGTAAAACAATAAAGTCTGAAAATCAAAAGTAATATGACAATCAAGAAATCCCAAATCGAAAAATGGATAGCCGCCCAAAAGAGACACCGGCTATCGGACACCCATGTACAAATGGCCCGTGAACTTGGACTCAATCCCGATAAACTCGGCAAGATAGACAACCACCGGCAAGAACCGTGGAAAGCCCCCTTACCGGAATTTATAGAAGAGATCTTCTATAAACGTTTCAAAAAGGAACGTCCTGATGTAGTAAAGCCCCTAAAGCAAATCCTTAAAGAACAGGAAATAAAGACTAAAACCAAAAAGAAGGAAAAAGAAATACGGCGTAAAGAGCGTGAACAGGAACAGATTAATAACGGAACAGATGAAGTTCTTACATTTCAATCCCCAACCCCAATAACGGAATAAAAGCCACATTATTATCAGTAGAAAGAACGTTCCCATTCTTCCGGAACCGGAACAATCTTTCATCCATACAAAACCGCAGAAAAGTGTTGTACAAACAAGCGCGATGAATCACACATTGGACAGTACAACACCTTTCTTTTTTCCGGTTTTGAAATAGGAAGGCTTTTATTATATCGCTCTGTTTTTTTACTCTCTGATCTCCTCAAAGGCAGTATCTATCACATCATAGTGATCACCGTCATTAACACTCAATGCAGCCACAAGGCTGTTCAATGTCCGAACTGCGTCCAAACGCTTTTCCACATCACTTTCATCCGGATTGCTCAAGACATCTATCGCACAGGTCAAATGCCCTTTCATCTCTTGCAATGTAGATAGACTCTGAATGGGAAACAGATAGAAAAGCCCATCTTCTGAAGACCGGACTACTCCTTTCAGGGGAGTCGATTGTAAATCCATAACAATAACGTTAGTATATTAAATTGACGTAACGCTGCCAGTCACAAGTCCAAAGCATCGCCAAACGCTCAATACAGAGTGAACCGACAGGTTACGTCAAAGTATATAACCTACCCGGTTCATTTACCTCTGTATTTTTGAAATTGGCGATTTCTGGACTACGGTAAACGAACACATTACACGATGCTATTTGCAGCGCTAACACAAAGGTAGAATTTTTTCGTATTAATCATCGCTTTATGTATAAGGGATTTATAACACAACGATTTTAAGCAAAGTTTAAGGCTAACTTCCTTCGGGGTATTTCTCTCACTGTTTTCAGTAGCCATCACTCCACATTTAAAGCAAAGGAACGAATTAAACTAACTTATTCAAGTGCAAAGGTACTTCGGGTTCTTAACGGAAAAACAAGGTCAAGCCGTTCCGGTTTTGAAAAAAATCTTCCCTGCGCCATAAATGGCACGAGGTATTTTTTCCAAAAACCTTGTTTTTCCTGAACCCTACCTTTTGACGCACATGAAATAAGTCAGCTCAACTCGTCAATGCATAAAAAAAATGTCGTGATTATGAAAACAGCAAGAGAAATACATAACGGAAATAAGAACAGACTCAATCTGCCTCTGCATAAATTGTTTGGCTGGTCGGTTCGGCTCATTCTTTCAGGCTTCTGTTGGAGTCTGTACGGTGGCAGTCTTTTGGCGTGGTTTATCGGTCTGTGGCTCGTAAAAGAACTGATAACGGACGTGATCCGCTTCGCATGGGGTTATCTGGTTTCCATTCTTTCCTTTGCTGTCGTAGTCGGGATTATCATTTGGTTATTAATACTTTAATACACACAGTTATGACAATGGATATTACAAAATCAGTAGCGTTCACCGGACACCGTTCAGAGCGTATCCTCCAAGTCCGTATGCTGTATCTTTATCTGGATATAGTTTCGCAAGTGAAAAGGTTGTATAGTCTGGGCTATCGTTACTTTCTAAGCGGAATGGCGGAAGGCTTCGATTTGCTTGCAGCCCAAGCGGTAACTGCCCTTAAAGCGGAATACACGGACATTCGACTCATTGCCGTTGTGCCGTTCAGCCGGCAGTCAAACAGATACCGGCCGGAGAACAAGTCCTTATACGACCGGATAATGAAAACTGCCGATGAAACGGTCATTCTCCGAGAAGATTACCGCAAAGGCTGCTTCCACCACAGGAACGACTACCTGATTGACAACTCCGAGATTGTTTTAGCCTATTGGGACAAGCAGCCCTATGGCGGTACTTATTATACCGTAGGAAAAGCACGGATGGTGAACAGAATCATTATAAATCTTTATAAATAAAGCCTTATGAAACGATACAGCAGGACTGTCGCACAGCAGTGCAGATATTACGAGGTAAGCAACATTTTCGAGTACATGGTGGAAACCTACCTGAACGGCAACATCACCACCTTTGGAGAGCTTTACCAGGAATTGTGCAAAGAAGCGAGAAAAGATTTTATCGATTTCCTTCTCAGTGAGGTGGAGCCGATATACTGGAGAGAGATTTTGAAAATGACTGTCTAATGAATAAATCAGAAAAATATGAACGTAACGTTTGAAACCACAATTTGTGCATGGGATGAAAAAATCCCTGCACTCCTTATCCGACTGGTAAACACCCTTCTCTTTTGCCGGACAGAAGAGGAACTCCGTCAATCCATTAACAAACTTCGGGAAACGGCCGAACTGGACGAGTTTTTCACCTACGGCTACGGCTCACACCATTTCTGGTGCAACCAGCGCATTTCCAAAGGAAGTATGCAGTTCATCCAAAGCCGGTTATTCATTGCAACATTTTAACCCTCTAATACATAAATGATATGAAACCAATATCCCAAATGACACGAGAAGAGAAATTGCAGGAGATTGTAGAGTACAACCCTTGCAGGGTAGAGCGTAGTGCAGTCCTCCGTTACTTGTTGGCAGTACGCCGTAATGACACGGAACAAATCGCTTATTTCGAGAGTTTTGGCAAGAGTGTACGACATATCATACTCAATGTACGCACGTATGAAAGAGGGATGATTTTCGGTTATGTCGGCAAGCAGTTCAACGAACACGGTTGGATAAATGGCATGTTGCCGATAATAGAGGAAATCAAGTTAGACACCTTCAACACGATCCATATCGGGCAATCCGTTGACGGGACGTATGCGGTAGCCATCGACTGGTGTACCGGCACAGCCGGAGGCGGTAGCCACCCGTCCGTTTGGGATGAACCTGTCAGAGATTATAAGGAAGCTGTCCGACAAGGAATCCTTCTGTTGGAGCGACAATACAACAAAGCGGAACGTTGGTCTGTTTCCGACAGAAGCAATTACAACCCAAAGGTTATCCGCAGTCTGAAAGGAAAACTGTTGGAAATCAAGCGGAAATACACACAGCCCCGACAGTTAAGTCTGTTTTAATATTCACGAACTATAAAATCATAAGTTATGGCAACAAAAATGAACGAGAACGGAGTTTCAACCTGCAAGACGGGTGAGAAATATGAAAAATTCCAAATGACCGTAGGACGGAAAAGGCGCACGTTCTATCACTATGATTATAGGGATACGGCAGACAACGAACTTTTCTCCTGTGTGAAGCCCACATTGGAAGAGTGCAGGCGACAATGCAACGAGTGGCTTAAAAAGAAAGAGGACAAGAAATAATACAGGAACAAGCTCCCCTTACCGGAATGGAAACCGGTAAGGGGAGCTATCTTATTAGATTTTCATTCAGTTTCTCTACTCAGCGTTATCGCTGCTTTTTTTTCGGGGTATATCCGGCATAAATCATTCGGTATCCTCCTTTTCATCTTCCGCTTCATTATTAAAGGCAAAAGACTTTTGCACAACCTGACCGAAGGAATCAAGAATGTAAATGTCTATTTTCTGCTGGTCTGTGCCAAATGACCTGTAATAGAGCCTGAATGTTTCTTCCGGTAACAGATACAGGTCGTTCGGCAACAAAACCGTACCGTTCTCCATGCGAAGCTCCCCTTTGCCTGTCGGTTGGAAGTACCTGATGAAGTATTTGGTGTCCTGATACTCGCCGCTTCTTACGAGCTGACAACGGATTTCCGCTTCCTCGCCCTTTACGATTGTCGTCTGCACCGGCAAGGTCGCCAGATCAAACTCATACATCTGCTGAACGTCCAATTTGTCAGAACAGGCGGTCATATATAACAAGGCTACCAGCATACCACCTGCTATAATCATGCTTTCAATCATCTTTTTCATTCTATTATTGTTTTATCAATTCAAAATAATTTTCAATCCCACCCCGAACTGGAAATGAAAGTGTCCGCTGTCATTTCCCCAGAGGCAACGCTCACGGGCATGGAACAGCAATACCACCTGGTTGGCAAGGTAGGTTTCTATCTCCAGCGATACCGCACCGCCATAGACAAATGCATCCCCGACACACAGGCGTGAACCATCGAACAGCATGCCTGTGCCCCAATTCACGGTTTCATATCCCGCCAACACCGAACCGCCGGCATAGCAGAGAAACACCTTGTTGGCATCCGAAAGGAAATTATAATAATAGCCGCCTTCCGCAGTGAATTGGGAAACCGGGACACGTATGTCCTTGTATGGATAATACTTCTGGAGATACTCGCCACTGAATACCCACTTATGGCAGCCGTTCACATACCTGTCCATTCCCATCCCGAAATGGTAACCCAGCTCGTTACGTTTGTCCGCAGTGTGAAAGCCATCCGTCATGCCGGCGGTAATACGCAGCCCTTTTGTACCGGGCAGGCAACGTTGGGCATGTGCCTTGTCCGTCAGGACAAAGTACAAAAACATACATATAATAACAGATACCCTTTTCATACTATTTCACCTTCAGCTCGTTAATGACTCTGGCACGGATCAGCTCGGCGTTAGTCAGAATAAACCGCTGATGCCTTCCCCCGTTCTGTTCGTTCATCTCAACAACCAGCTGCTTGTCATCCGGAAGGGTGAATTTGGGCAGGGTAAATACCGTCCGTTCCGTGCTCTTTCCGTCAACCGCCGTCACATAGTTGAAGGCACGAAGCGGCACGATAACCTGTTCCTGAATGGCGGTACGTTTTGCAACCTTTTTATCCACCACCTTAAAAGTGACAAAGTCAACGGAGAATGGCACGTTGGAAGCGTTTTTCAGTTCCATATGGAAATAAAGCAGACCGTTGTGCGTATAAATCCCTTTCAGGATATACTGGATACCGAAGCGCTTGCAGCCGATATGCTTCACCAGACGTTTGTTGTTGTCATAGACGGACTTCATGATCAGCCGTACCAGCAGCGGGGACTCGCTGCCGAGTTCCGTAAGGTAGATTTCCTGCGAGTTGTTCGGCCGGTTCACCGCCTCGCCATCATGGATGAAGTCTTTCATCTCGATATTCAGCTTGGCCGGCTCGTCCGCATACTTCACGTTGAATGTATAATAGCTGCCGTCATCCGTGATCACCGCCAGATTCGTTTCACGGGAGAAGTCCCTCAACGCCGCTTTCACCCGAAGCACGTTCTCCGAACCGTCCGCTTTGCCGGCAAGAATGTCAGCCGATCCCAGATCCACATACTTGATAGCAGCCGGGAAGATAAGGTGTACAGTTTTATTAAATGTCACCTCCAAGGCGTATGGAGGAACCATCCGGTCGAATGTCACCGGACGTGTCAGCCCGTCAAACAAATCACCGGTGGACGGGCTGCGCCTTGCGTCCTCCTTATCCGGCAGCGGCGTGGTTCCCGTTTCTCCGGAATCCGCCGTTTCTTCCGTGTCATTTCCCGTCTTTCCCACTTTCACGGTCTTTTGTGCATACGCACCGGTCATACCAATGGCAAAAGCCATCATTAAAATTACTTTTTTCATGCTTGTTGTTTTTTCTTGATTAATAAATTGATTTTAACCGTTTATTGTCTTGACACGAGCAATAGCTCGTAATCCGCCTTCAAAGTCGCCTTGACACTCCTGAACTTTGTGGAAAGGTATTGCGATGCGCCCTGTATCACCCCTTTGCCCAAGTCCGCAGCCAGCTGTGCACCGGCATTGCTGGAGATATTGATGCTGCTTCCCATTGCCGAACCCATGTTGGCCGCCATCTCCTTGACGGCGGTAAGCTCCTGCGATCCCCTGACCTCAATGCCCTTCATGCCCCTCGTATTATAAGCATCCAGTTCCACCGGCAGGATTGTTCCCTGAAAGGCGACCGAGGAAACGGTGATTTCCATGCGTTCACCGCTGATTTTCGCCGTGCCGGTCAGTATCGTGTTGGCGGGTATGTACAACTCTCCGGCCTGCACCGGCTCCAGCAGGCGGAGTCCCACCTCCTGACCATCGCTGCCCGAAACCGTTACCGTCCTGTACACGCAGGCACGGATACCGTTCCTTTCCGTACGGCTCCGGACTGTCCCCACCGTGTGGAAACCCATGTTTCTGGGCTTGCCGTACTGTCTGGCGAACTCTTCATCGGACAAGGGTGCGGCCAGCAGGCTAACCACCCGTTCCGCTACCTGCGTAACCGGGCAGACCGGCATTTTACCCGTAGAGGAGGACACGGCGACCTGTTTGGTTTCACCACCGCCCGGCATGTATCTTGCCGCCATCTCGTAGGACTTCTCCATCAGCCGCAGTTGTTCCTCACCGTTTTCTCTGGCCTTGCGCTCTTCCTCCGCCTGACGCTCCAGCTCCTGAATACGCCATTCCAGTTCCAGCGTTTTCTGGTCATCTTCCGCAGGCCGTATTTCATAAAAACTGCCTAACTGCCGGTTGATGTCTTGATAGGCATTGGCGGAGGAACGGATAGACGGACTGCCGTTGTCCGTGTCCTCTTCCGTCAGGAATACCTCGTCCGCCACCGGCTCTTCCTGTTCCAGCGATACCGCCAGATCCTGGAGCGTGTTCATTTTCTCCTTTTGTTTCTTTTCAAAGGCACTTTGTTCGTAGGCGGTCTTTTTATCCGACGGCAGCCCCTTGTCCTCCGGCATCGGGACATCCACGTTGAATCCCTCCCTTAATGGCTCGTCGCTGTCAGAAGGAGCGAATATCAGCCACATCGCTCCCAGAAACACGAGAAAGAACAACGGATACACGAGCATCTTCTTTCGTTTGAGCATCTCTTCCGGAGTCAGAGGTCTGGCCTCTTTCTTCCCCTGTTTCGGCGTTTGCCCTTTCTCTTCCGCTTTTTCAGACGTTGCAGCGTTCGCCGGTTGCCGTTCCTGATTTTTTAGGTTCTCCATAATCCACCTGATTTTTAATGTTTATACTATCCTTGTTTATCCCCCTGTACAGTTCCATCCGCCTGATATGCTCCATTTGCAACTGCTCCCCCTCATGCCTGCCGATGCGGTATATCGAAGATACCGTCATGTATATCGACAGACAGCCGAAGCCGGTGAGCATGGCCACCACGCAGACGAGCCGTACATCGGGCGACATCCGTCCGCACAGATAGCGGAGTCCGGCGTCTATCCTGTCAGGCACGTACCTGATCCATTTTTTCAATCGGTTCATTTCCTGTCTTTTTTTAAGTTATCGTTCAACGGTTCTCAAATCCCGGTTCTCCACGATATTGAACTGCTCCATCGTGAAGCCGTGCGGGTTATTGTCCGACCTGACCGAGTTCAACAGCCGGCAACGGGTTACAAGGCTCCGTTCCGTGATGTTGCTCGACCTGACGAGCGACTGCCGTGCGTAAGTTGTCACCACATACGGGTAGCTGTTGAAATCGCACGCCACGCTGTCCACCCGGATGCTCTGGTTGATATTGGCCGAGATTATACGGTTGTAATACCCCTTTTCCTCCCAGTCCTTGTAGTAGCGGAACGCACTCTCGTCGCACAGGAACAACGCCCGGCGGATATTCGACTCGATAGCCGCCTTGTCGGGCGACAAGGTGAAAAACAGCTCGTGGAAACGCCGGATATGTTCTTTCGCCTCCACCGGCCTGTTCTGCGAAAGGTCTTGGGAAAGAGCAAGTATCAGGGACTTCCCATTGTCCAGCACATAGATTTTCTCCCTCTGCCGTTCGGCGAACCGGTAGGAGCTCCAGAGAGCATAGCCGGTAACCAGGGCACAGAGCGAAACGAACACGATCCCCATCGTGCGAATTTGCCGGAAGCTCGTTTCTATATTCTTTAAACTTTTAAATTCCATACATCTCTAATATTTACGTTGGTTCATCTTCCTCTTAACTTGCCGGCTATATGCCCGATGGAAGCACCGGTGATGGCGGCAGCCGCACGTCCGCCCTTCAGTGACCACGAGTTGACCTGCTTGCCGTAATTGCCGGCTCCCGATGCCTGAATCACCCATGTGGATACTGTCGGAATGGTGAAATAGCCCACAATGGCTATCAGCATGAAGATGATGTAAGCGGAATTGTTCACGTCGGGCACATAGGCGGGATCGCTTAGTGCGGCGATGTCCTTCTCGATCATCAGCACCTGAATCCTTGCCAGCACGGAGCTGAACAGGTCGGATATGGGCAGCCACAGATAGATGCTGATATACTGGCAAATCCATTGGATCATTGTATTGTGGAAGCCGTCGTACACCGATATGGCGAATGACAGAGGTCCCAGAATGCTCAATACGATCAGGAAGAAGGTTCTCAGCGTGTCCAGTACCAGCGAAACCGACTGGAACAGCAGTTCCAGAAAGCTGCGGAAGAAATTGCTCACGCTCTGCCTGGCCTGGTATTTGAGGCGTTCCGCCGCCATGCCCGCCATGGCCTTCAAATCCGAAGGCGACCATCCCAGATCTTCGATCTGGCGTTCATATTCCTCGTTATCGACCAGATACGCCGTTTCCGGATTTCTCGTCATCGCCTCGTATTCCAGTTTCTGCCGCTTCTCGGAATACTCCCGTATGTTCAGTGTCTGGCCTTCCATGATACTGTGGCAGCCGGTGACCACCGGACTCATGATACCGTTGATAGTCCCCAGAACGAATGTGGGGAAAAACATGATGCACACCCCCAGACAAAAAGGTCTGAAGAGCGGATAAATGTCAATCGGCTCGGCTCTCGAAAGAGCCTGCCACACCCGTGAGGCCACATAGAACAGCGCACCCAGCGCAGCCACTCCGGTAGCCACACCCGTGATGTCCGAACAGAGCGGCATCATCTCGTCATAAAGGTTACGCAACACTTCGTGAAGGTTGCCGAAAGTTTCCTCGCCTGTCATGTCACCAGTATTTTTGATTGTCCGTTCCGTACAAGTCCAGCACCCTTTGGGTATCATTCTTCTTTTTCGCACGCAGGTAAGAGATACCGATGTTCCGGTTCGTGTAATACCTGACCAGATTGCGTTGGTTTCTCACGTCACGGTACACACGGTCTATCACGTCCATGCGCTCCTTGTCCGTCATAGAAAGGCCGGTGGAGGTCACAACGATCTTCATCTCGTTCAGCATACCACTGCTTTCTTCCAGCATCTTCGCATATCCGGAGGCGATTGCCGAAAGCTCGTCCGGCGTATAGTTCCCGTCCGTCAGCATTTTCTGGAAAGAATTTACATAGATGTCCGATATTTCACCGACCAAGAGAACGGTCTGCTGCACCTTACGGGCATCTTTCACCAGATTGTTGACCGCTTTCAAAGCGTCGTAATAACGCTTCCCCTGTTCGTAGATCTTGACTGTTTCCTGAAAATTCTTCACCATATTTTCTGCCGTCGTCGTGGTCTGCACCACGTTACGGGTCGTATTCACGATGCTTTGTGCAAGGTTCGAGGGATCGAACGTTACCCATTGCGCCTTTACCGCCATAGTCGGACAAAGCAGCCCGGCCAGACAGACAGCCATTATTCGTTTCATGTCTTTTAAAATTTTAACGTTAAATAAATCGGATAGTTTTCTTTCCATTTACAGGAGAACCGGAGTTCTCCTTTTTCTTATGAATCATCCGCACGTACATATATCTCTTCGGTAGCCAGCACCAGACGGTCTTCCTCCCGGTCATAAGCGAGCTGCACCCTTCCCAGAAGATCCGCCCAGATGATGCCGCCGCTTTGGTGGATCGTGCCGACCACCACCGCATCAAGGTGGTAGGTCAGGGCAATCTTGTATGTACCACCATCACGGAATACGGTGACGGGCGGCGACTTGCGGCTGCTTTTCCACTCCCCGCATATCCAGTAGAGCGGAAACAAGGTTTCATACTCCATAAGCACTTACGGTATTTCATTGTTTTGATTCCGTTTCTTTTCCGCAAGCCTTCGGATAGCCAGTTCGATATTGCCGCCCAGTTCCTTTGTGAGCCCTTCCAGTTCCACCTTCTCGCTCTCTTCGGTCGAATAGCAAAGGTATTCTTCGAGTGATACCTCCGTGGCGTACACTGTTGACTGCACACCCCCCAACCCAAACCAGACCTCCTTGTATTTGCGTCTTGGATCATTAGACATATTCACCGACAGGATCTGCGCCTTTTCCTTGTCCGTCAGACCCAGCAGGGACTGTATCTGCGAGAACTTGTTAAGATACTTCCTCTGGTCAAGCAAAATCTTGCAGTCGCTGTTGTTCACTATGGACTCCTTCACGATAGGAGAGGAAATGATGTCATCGACTTCCTGCGTCACAACAACCGCCTCTCCGTAAAATTTGCGGACAGTCTTGAACAGGTAGCGGATATAGTCCGCCATCCCTTCTTTGGCAATGGCCTTGCCGGGTAGGTCAGAGGCATTACTGCCCCTTTCCCCCCTCAGAACCGTACGTGAAAGTTTCCAATCATACGGCTCAAGCAGTGTTAAATTTCTATTTAATAGAAACCAGCTCATAGTTACATCTTATTAGTTTGAATGACTTTTCTTCTACAACTGTCATGTAGCAGATTATTTACTTTCTTGCCGTTGACTGTTTGTTGGGAAGTTCCCCAAGGATGTTCCTTGTCTATGGGTTTACCACATACGGGACATAAATGGTTCTGTCTTTCCCACATGTACAGCAACGATTTTCTACCGTTGAGCGACTGTAGCATCTTGTAAGTCTTGCGCTTTTCAAAATACTCTGTCCATTCGGGGGCAAAGGGATTTGCTTCACCTTTTACCTTGACATATCGGGTAATCTTTGTGTCATACAGCCTTTTCAGAGCAATCCTGTCATCAGTCTTGCCTTTCTTGAAGTTTGCCACGAAGCACCAGTTACGGTTCTTTACCCGTGTAAAGTATCGGTCGGCAATCCAATATTTGCCTTTCTTGGGGTGTCGTCTTGTAGCCCATTGCCATAACTTTTCAAATATCAGGTAGTCAGCTTTTCTGAATGTGTCAGAAGCCACACAATTCTTGTAGTAGTTTACCCAGCCTGTTATCACAGGATTCAAGAGCCTTATAAGTGATTCCTGTTTGCTTCCTTTATTGGAATCGATGATTCCTCGGATTTTCTGCATGAATTTCTTCAGGCTCTTTTTGGACGGTTTGATTAGAAGCACTCCTTTGTATTTTCGGATATTGTACCCAAGAAAATCAAATCCGTCATCAATATGTGTAATCTTTGTTTTCTCTTCCGACAGGGTTAATCCCCTTTCTTTGAGAAAGTCCACTACTAACGGTTTGATTTCTTCCAAAGCTTCCTTGTTTCTACCCGTGATGATAAAATCATCCGCATAGCGTACAAGATGTACTTTAGGATAGTAGGTCGTCGTTTTCCTGGTTACAAATTTCTTGTGATACTTCTCTGCAAGCATAGTTTGCAGTCCGTCCAGTGTCATATTCGCAAGAGTTGGTGAAATGATACCGCCCTGTGGAGTGCCCTCTTCCGTGGGGAATAGCTCCTTGTTGAAGACGAAACCGCATTTGAGCCATTTCCGCAGCATCACTTTATCCATAGGGATATTGTTCAGCAGCCATTCGTGGCTGATGTGGTCGAAACAACCTTGGATGTCACCCTCCATAATCCATTCGGGAGAAGCTTTCTTCGCAAGGACACAAAAACATTGTTCCCTTGCATCTCCGGTACTTCTCTCTTTACGGAAACCGTAGGAATTACTGTCCGCAGTTGTTTCCGATACAGGTTCCAACGCAAGCAGGTATAATGCCTGCATAGCCCTGTCTTTCATTGTCGGGATACCTAAAGGACGTAATTTCCCGTTACTCTTTTTGATATTGACCCTTTTTAACGGCTGGGGCTTGTAGCCTCTTCTTTTCAGTTCACCGATAGCCTTGAATCTGGCATTGGGAGTTGACCATTTCACCTTGTCAACGCCTGCGGTGTCACTGCCACTGTTTGATGTAACACGCTTTACGGCTAAAGCCTTAGCGTAAAACGAATGCGTCAGCACCCACTGCAAGGATTTCACCCTGCCGTGTTTGCCCGCCTTTTGAGCTTTTACAATACGTGCTTGTAGCTTATTAACCGCTATCACACACTTGTTCCAGTCTATGCTTTCCCAAGTGCTCCATTTACGGTCAGTAGATGCACACGATGTTTTAATTTCGTTCATTTGCTTTTCTCCTTTAATAAGTTCTATAAGTTTCTTGTAAAACATCCACCATGCGGAAGTCTGCCCACTTTCGTGTGAGGTGATGTTTCAACCTCTATCCGTCCCATTACAGAACGGCATTCGCTTTCTCCGCATTCCTCTGCCCGCACTCCATTCGGCTTCACTTACGGTCTGCTTACCTGCTGTTACACAGGAGAAGTACGGGTTTACCATGTTTCTTGTATATGACAAACGAATGGGTTAGAATCCGTCTATCCGCCGGCAGTCGTTATGTCCGTGTAACCTTAGCATGGAGAAGGTTAACCGACTGCATCCCTTTTGGGTTAGAGCCCAGTATCATTAGCAGCTCATTCGAAGTTACGACGTTTATCAACGGTTCACATTACGTTATTCATACCATTCAGCCTGGCTCCCCTGTCGTTCGATACTAACGGCAGTTGTCATCCCCTCACGGTTCAGACTTCTCCTTTCGGAAGGGCTTCATTGTTGGTTCTGTTACCGCACGGGTTCATTGCTTAATACCGCACGTTCCCATAGGCTACTGTTGACGGAACAACAGGTTCAATCGTTCTATTCCCAACTCGTGGAATGAAAGTTGAACAATCATATACAAGACTTACATGTCACAGCCACGCTTCCTCTATGATGATCATCTTGCGTACCCCTTTCAGACGACGCATCTTGTTGATAAACAACTCCATAATAATAATAGTCGTCACCGGAAAAAGAATGGGGTGATCTTTGATCTGATCAATTTCGAAGACGATAAACCGCTTACCGAGCAAGTCAAGCTGCTTGTCGGAGTTAAGCAGAAAATCATATTCTCCACCACGGTAATAAGGCTCCAGCACGTTCAGGAACCCCGCAAGGTCGAAATCCTTTTCCCGGACTTCTTTCTCTTCCAGTATCCTCCGGTAGTCCGTTTTCACGAACTCGTAGAAGGTGTTGAACGAGGGAACGATGCTTTCATCCTCCTTGATGCGCCTGATATACAGGGACACCGCATTGGACAGAGCCACTTCTTCCGAACGTGTCGCCGGTTCATTGTCCTTTTTCCAGAGTGTGAGGATTAGTGTCTTGATACTCTCACGCTTCTCAATATCGAAAACTTTATCATCCGTGAAAAAAGGGTTGAACGCTATCGGGTTTTCGTCCGTATAAGTGAAATAGATACCGTCCTTTCCACCGCTCTTCTGGTGTATCAGCGAGCAAAGCCCCTGGTAACTGTTTCCCGTGTCGATCAATACCACGTGCGTGCCCTGTTCATAATATTGCCTCGCCAAATGATTCATAAAGAATGACTTGCCGCTTCCCGAACCGCCCAATACGAATTTGTTGCGGTTGGTGGTTACGCCACGTTTCATCGGCAGGTCGGAGATGTCCACGTGCAGCGGTTTTCCGCTGATACGGTCTGACATCTTCAGTCCGAAAGGTGAAACGGAGCTGCGGTAGTTCGTTTCTTCCACCCAGAAGCAGAGAGCCTGTTCGATGAACGTGTAGAAGCTCTCCTCTGCCGGAAAGTCAGCGCCGTTCCCCGGTATCGCCGCCCAGTACAGCGTGGCGGCGTCCACCGTATTATGGCGTGGCTTGCATTCCATCATAGCGATCTGGCTGCCCACGTCATTACGCATATTCTTCACCTCCATAGGATTGTCCGTCCATGCGATGATGTTGCAATGGGCACGCACCGAGGTAAGCCCGAACGAATGTGCGTCATTCAGGTACAGATCGATCCACTCTTTGTTAATCTGGTTACTCCGTGAGTACTTCGAGAGCGACTGCATGTTGCGTGCGTTCTTCTCAAAACGTTGCAGGTTCTCGCCGCTGTCATCCAGAAAGATATACTGGTTGTACAGGTGATTGCACGAGAGCAGCAGGCCTACCGGACTGGCGAATGACAGCTTGCAGTCGCTTTTGTCCGTCGATAGCCTTTCATACCGGCAGTCCGTACCCACCTTGCTGGGCAACGCATCCAGTTCCGAGAGCGTATGTACCGAAACGTGCTTGTCACCGACACGCAGGCCGTCATCTCCGAGTTCGATGTCTTCCAGTGCAGTGGTATTTTCCATTGACAGACAGAAATATTTCTCCACCAGTCCGGCCTTATTCTCCGTGCCGGTAATCTCATCACCGACGAGCCGTCTTAGGTGTACCAGCCCTGTATCGTTCACGATACGGGCGAATTGCCCCACCGTATCCAGAAAATGGGCGGTGGTATCCTTGTCCACCTCCTTGGGGATGATGAATCCCCTGCACAGCGAAGAGAAGCTGCTCTGCATCCTCATGCGCTCTTTCGTCGTTTTGGTCAGGTACAGATAGCATTTATGGTTCAAGAAAGGACGCTCGTTGAAGTGCATCTCGTAGCTTCGGGAAAGGAAACTTAGATTCTCCTTGTCCGTCTGGCTGCGGTAATCCTCCCGGATAAACCAATCCTGCTTATGTACCACCGTATAATTGGGCAATACCTTGATTGCCTTTGCCCATGCCGCATGGATAGCCTCGTATTCAGCTGCCGTCACCGTGAAGAGTTCGGGCAGATCCACCTCAAAGACGGCGGTGATGTCCGCATCTTTGGAGATGATACAGTCCGCTTCGACGGCGAGAAGCGGAAACTTGCTTTCCAATGTGGCAGCCTTTAGTGTGTTACGCATACGTTCTTCTTTTTAATCGTGAATAGTTTCCGGGGACTGATCCGGTTGATCAGGTAGCGGGGGTGCTGTTTCCTGGCCAGCAGCTTCATCAGTCCGTGTTCCCCGAACTTGCCGTTCAGATGGAAAGTCAGCCGGACCAATACGGATGCGGATATTACGCCGAAAGCAATGCAGAACCACTGGTTCACGCCGGCCATATAAAGAATAACAAACAGCACGAACAGAGCCAGCAGCCCACCGACGAAAATAAAAAGATATTGAGCCTTGAGTCCCTTGAACTCCGCACTCTCGCCGATTCCCTTGTTCAGTTCATAATTCATATACATTATTATATATAGGTGAATCCGGTTCTTAGAGAAAGAATGAACGAAGAATAGTGGCAGCCACGATTAAAAAGATACACGCACCAAACCAGCTCGCCGCCGTTTTCGAGGTATCCGGATCGCCGGAGCTGAACTTGTTGTACACCTTAATCCCGCCGACCAGACCTACCACAGCTCCGATCGCGTAGCACAATTTCGTTCCCGGATCGAAGTAGCTTGTGACCATTTTCGTCGCTTCCGTGATACCGGCCGATCCATTTCCTTGCGCATAGAGCGAGCCTGTGGCGATTAACATAACCGCCACGAACACAAGTTGTTTCGTATTCATAAAATAATTGAATTTGAATGTGGGCACGACAGATGGAAAAGTCCGCCGTCCCCCGTTGTTAATTAAATTTGTTTGGGTTTCTTCTCGTGAAAAATGAATAGACAAGCTATCCGTAATCTCTTTCCTTCATGTACGTTTTACTTCGTTAAACAATATCATTTATGGAGAAAGTGTCCGGTATGGTTTCTGTCGCCGCTTCGCTGTCCGGGCTATTCCGTCTGCGGCATGCCGCAAGATGCAGCTCTATCAGCGAGTCGATACGTTCCTCACGCTCCGCATCGCCGAAGGTCAGCTTGTCGAACATCGGCGTGTTGCGCAGTTCAGCCAGTGTCTTTCCGGCCTGAAGCTTTTCCTCTTCACTGGCCGCTTCACCGCTGACCGTCACACGCACCGCCAGTCCCATATCCTCGAAGCGGATGCCCGTGGCTTGCGGCGTGCATCCCGGCAGGCATCTGTCCTGCTCGTCATCGTCTATCCGAGGATTGTCATCCGCCGGTTCTCCCCGGAACTCCAACGGGACATCCATATCTTCCATCAGTTCAAGATCTTCCGGCAGCGGACCCCCTTCGGCAAACAGCTTGTCCAGTTCCTCGGCAGAAACTATTTTCGGGTACTTTTCCTTCTCCGGTACAAAAATACCTGCTTCGCTTACAGATTTTTCGTTTTCAATTTTTTCGGGCGTTTGTGGCGTGGAGTGGCTAAGGGAAAATGTACTTTTGCCTAAAATCTCGCTCACGTCCACCGTCATCCGGGTAAGGATCTGCCCGGCTTTTTCCGCTCTCTTCCTCCGACTGTTCCGCTCGTGGAAGAGGTAGGCGGCTATCCATAACAGATAGCTACCGATAAGTAAGAATAAGATTGCTGACATGGTTTCCGGGGTTTAAAACAGTTCGGTACTTCGTTTTCTGTATTCCTTCGTGATCTCGTCCTGATAGGCGGCAAAGTGCTGTTCCAGCACATTGTCCACATAGCTGAAAATGGACATCTCGTTGTTCCCGATTGTCTGGACGATCCTCTGAATCCGTTCATGAAACTCCTTACGAAGATAGATTGTCTTGCCAAGCCGTGCGCAGACCGGTGACTCGTGGATGAACAGACGGACATATCCGCTCTCTTCACCGGACTGTCCCTTATTCCCGGCTGCTTGCGCCTGCCCGTCCGCCGGCCGGCCTTCCTTGAACGAGGCGACTATGGAGTTCTCGTCAATGTCCGTCAGGTTTATTTTTTTCCGTTCGTTTCCCATAGCCTACTTCCTGATAATGGACAACAGCTCTTCCGTAATCTCTTTCAGGTTGCTGCCTTTGACCAGCGTACCGTCTGCGGGGAACAGCGTGGAACGGAACAATGCCCTATGTCCCCCTGTCAGCTCACGGCGGAACCGTTTGCTGTCCGGCAGGAAGGTCTTCAGCACTTTCAGTCCCAGCTCGCCGATCACCTGTTCATACACTTTGTACAGTTCCGATTTCTCCCGGCCGTCCACCATGTTCCACAGCAGGTACAGCCCTTTGATATTCGTCTTGCCCGTAGCGATCAGCGTGTCATTCAGCCGGCTCGCAAAGCGGAGTGTGCTTTCCATCACCACCCTGTCAGCGGCAATGGGGGAAAAGACATAGTCCATGTTCACCAGCGTGTTCAACACGCCCGTACTGTTTACCGTGCCCGGCAAGTCGAAGAACACGATGTCTGTTTCCGGCATCTTTTCCAGCAGTTCGTCCGCTTTCGTGACAGCGTCCTCAGCCGTACTCTCCGCTATCGGATAGGCTTTCTTCCTTATCCGTTGCAGTTGTCTGTACGCCATCAGCTTGTAATGCTCGTCCTCCATGACCGTTTTCAGGTCACGTTTTCTCATCTCGGCAATGCTGTGTTGCGGGTAGTCGCAATCCACCACCGCCACATTCATCCCTTTCACATAGTGCAGGTAACTTGCCACCAGCACGGTCAGCGTTGTTTTTCCCGCTCCGCCTTTTTGCGTGGAAAAGGCGATAAAGAGTGTTTCTTTTTCCATGATGCAGTTTGTTTACAAATGATACTTTTGAATCAACGCCGCAAATAAAGAAGGAAAAAGAAGGGAAATTCATGGTTTGGGAACGGCGGGGTTCAAGTGGCCGGCTCCTGACGTGGAATGGCTGACTGAACAGCCAACCGACCGAAGTATTGTCCGTCTGATTGGCCGACCGACGGTCTGACCATACATGACACAATCCGGCGGACTGCATAGCCTGTCGGACAAACAGGAAGATAATCGGTTGCCTAATCATCCCGCCGGACAGACAGCCTTTTATCCGCTTGGTTGGCTGGTCAGCCAGCCGACCGCACCAACGTTGCAACGGCTGACCGTCTGGTTGGTTATCTGACCGGTTGGTCATTCAGTCCGTCATTACGCATCCCATTCAGGCACATCCTCAACCGCTGATTCAGCCATCATCGGCCGCCCGTTTTTCCTCCTGTTCCACCCGTGTGCACAAGTGGCTTCCATTTGGCATAATGTGGCTAATGTTAGTGATATACAACTGATTATATCACTTCCTAACTTTGCGCCATCCAACCGGGAATGGGCAGTTTGCCTTCCGTCGGTCACCAATCCCCGCTTTCCCCGAAAGCGCTCTTTCCTCTCCAAAGAGGAAAGATTTATGTTCGCCAGAACATAGCAAGCTGTGTTTTTTGCAGCACCACTCCGTTTTGCAGCAAAAAACGCTTGCCCTTGCAGGGGGGCTGCAATTTGCTCCGAAGTCGCAAATTGTGGGAGGGGGAGCTGACGGAGGCAATTCCACCCGGTGGAATTGTACCACATAAAAAACGTATATATGAACAACGAGAAAAAGCGTCCCCGCACACGGGGAAAAGGGGGCAGGTTACCCAAGCCGAACCCGGCCATCCGCCGTGAGACGGTCAATCTGGACGAAGCCGGCCATGCACGGTTTCTCACCATGTTTGAGCAGTCCGGTCTGTTGTCCAAATCCAAGTTCATCGCAGCACGGATCTTCAACGAAGAGTTCAGGGTGATCCGGACAGACCGTGCCACAATGGAGTATGTAGTCAAGCTCACGGAACTGTTCCGGCAGTTCCGTGCCATAGGAGTGAATTACAATCAGGCAGTCAAGGAATTGCACATCCATTTCACTGAAAAGAAAGCATTGGCACTGCTCTACAGACTTGAAAAGCTCACCCTTGAACTCGTAGAGCTGAACCGCCGGATTGTCGAACTTTCCCAAAAACTCGCCTCACATGGTAGCCAGGATCAGCGTGGGTAAGAACTTGTACGGCGCACTGGCCTACAATCAGAACAAGGTCGATGAAGACGGGGCAAAAGTCCTTTCGGCACATCTCCTCCGCTATCCCGAAGACGGGCGCTTCCGTCCGGATGAATCCATGCGGCAGTTTCTCGAATGGATGCCGAACCATTACCGCACCGAGAAGCCGGTCATACACATCTCCCTCAATCCGCATCCCGACGACGTGCTGACCGACAGCCAGCTGGCGGAAATCGGCAGGGAATACATGCAGCAGCTCGGTTACGGTAACCAGCCCTATCTTGTCTTCAAGCACGAGGACATCGGCCGGCATCATATCCACATCGTTTCCCTGCGTGTCGACAGTGAGGGAAGGAAGGTTTCCGACAAGTTCGAATACCGCCGCAGCAAGGAGATTACCGAACTTCTGGAACAGAAATACGGACTGCATCCGGCGGAAGGTCAGAAGAAAGGCGAAGAGTGGCAGCTGAAGCCGGTAGATGTTGCCAAAGGGGACATCAAACGGCAGATCGCCTGTACGGTCAAACCCCTGATCCAACTTTACCGTTTCCGCACAATGGGCGAACTCCGTGCCCTGCTTTCCCTGTATAATATAGGTGTGGAAGAAGTGAAGGGGGAAATTGGTGGACGCACCTACCACGGCATACTCTATACCGCTTTGGACGGCAACGGCGAAACGGCGGCCACTCCCATAAAGTCCTCCCGGCTGGGCAGAATGACCGGTGCACAGCAGCTGGATAAGAAGATGCAGGAATTCGCTGCAAAGATCAAGTCCGATCCGTGCCGTGAACGGCTTCGACCGTTAGTGGCCGACGCTTTGCGCCAGTCCGTGGACGAACGGGATTTCCGTGACCGCCTGGCGAAAGAACAGATAGACTTGGTTCTCCGCCGCAACGGAACCGACAGGATTTACGGCGTTACCTTTATAGACCACCGCAGCCGCACCGTACTTAACGGCTCACGTCTGGGCAAGGAATTCTCGGCGAACATGCTCAACGGACACTTTCAGGAACAGCCGCCAAATTCCCTGTCGCCACTTCTGCCGCCCGTTCCGTCCGCTGTGGCTTCCGGAAACGGGGAAAAAATTCCGGGAGGGTTGCTTTCCGATATGGAGCCGGAGCTGAACTATGTCCCCCGGCATCCCAGGCTCCTGAAGCCCGACAAGAAGAAATGCCGCCGGCGTTACGGTCGTCAGGACTGACCCGTATTACATAATTATCAAGACGATAACTTTTTTAAATTCAGTATTATGTCACAAGAAGATGATCTCAGGGGACTGGCGAAAGTCATGGACTTTATGCGTGCCCTCAGCGTATTATTCGTAGTTGTCAATATCTATTGGTTCTGCTATCCGTCCATCCGGGAATGGAACGTCAATATCGGAGTGGTGGACAGGATTCTGCTGAACTTCCAGCGCACGACCGGATTGTTCGGCTCCATCCTTTGGACAAAGCTTTTCTCCGTTACCTTCCTTGCCCTCTCGTGTCTGGGCACGAAGGGTGTAAAGGAGGAAAAAATCAAATGGGTGCATATCTGGACAGCCCTTTCCGCAGGTGTCGTCCTCTTCTTTTTCAACTGGTGGCTGCTCTGCCTGCCCGTACCGTTATTGGCACGCACCGCCTTTTATATATTCACTCTTGCTGTCGGCTATCTCTGCCTGCTCGCCGCCGGTGTATGGATTTCCCGCCTGCTCAAACAGAACCTCATGGACGATGTGTTCAACAACGAGAACGAAAGTTTCATGCAGGAAACAAGGCTTATCGAAAATGAATATTCCGTAAATCTGCCGACACGGTTCTATTATGGCAAGAAGTGGAACGACGGATGGATCAATGTCGTGAACCCTTTCCGTGCCTCCATCGTGCTGGGAACGCCCGGTTCGGGCAAGTCCTTTGCGGTGGTGAACTCCTACATCAAACAGCAGATAGAGAAAGGCTATGCCGCCTATATCTACGATTTCAAGTTTCCCGACCTCTCCACCATTGCTTACAACCACCTGATCGGTCATTTGGAGGGGTATAAAGTGCCGCCGAAGTTCTATGTCATAAACTTCGACGATCCCTCACGCAGCCACCGCTGCAATCCCCTCAATCCGAAGTTCATGACCGACATCTCCGATGCTTACGAGAGTTCATACAGCATCATGCTCAACCTCAACCGGTCGTGGGCGGCGAAGCAGGGCGATTTCTTCGTCGAGTCGCCCACCATTCTCTTTGCCGCCATCATCTGGTTCCTGCGGGTGTATAAGGACGGCAGGTATTGTACCTTCCCCCATGCCGTCGAGTTCCTTAACAAGCCCTACGAGCAGATTTTTCCCATCATGTCCTCCTATCCCGAACTGGAGAACTACCTCAGCCCCTTCCTCGATGCGTGGCTGGCGGGAGCTGCCGACCAGCTCATGGGCCAGATCGCCAGTGCGAAGATTCCCCTGTCCCGCATGATCTCGCCGGCACTCTATTGGGTGATGTCCGCCGACGAGTTCTCTTTGGACATCAACAATCCCGACGAGCCGAAAATCCTCTGCATAGGCAACAATCCCGACCGGCAGGCGATCTACGGTGCTGCGCTCGGCCTGTACAACAGCCGTATTGTAAAGATTGTCAACAAGAAGGGCAGGTTGAAGAGTTCCATCATCATCGACGAGCTACCCACCATCTTCATCAAGGGACTGGACAACCTGATAGCCACCGCACGCAGCAACAAGGTCGCTGTGCTGCTCGGCTTTCAGGATTTCAGCCAGCTTATCCGTGACTATACCGACAAGGAGGCGAAGGTGATCATCAACACGGTAGGCAACATATTTTCAGGACAGGTCGTAGGGGAAACGGCCAAAACCCTCAGCGAGAGGTTCGGCAAGATACTTCAGAAACGCCACTCCATCTCCATCAACCGGCAGGACGTTTCCACCTCCATATCCACCCAAATGGACAGTCTCATTCCACCCAGCAAGATCAGCGGACTGACACAGGGAATGTTCGTCGGCTCCGTAGCCGACAACTTCGGGGAGAGGATTGAACAGAAAATCTTCCACTGCGAGATTGTCGTCGATGCCAAGAAAATAGCCGAAGAGGAAAAGGCATATCAGAAGATACCCGTTATCACCGGCTTCGTGGACGGTGAAGGGGTGAATCACATGAAGGAAATGGTACAGGAAAACTACAACCGGATCAAGGAGGATGTCAGACGGATCGTGGCCGACGAGCTGGAGCGCATCGCCGCAGATCCCAACCTCAGACATCTTCTGGAACTGAACAAATAACCGTAAATGCAAGGCCTTCACACACGTGGAGAACCGTGTGTGAAAGGGTCCGCATTTCATCGATTGCGTCTCCTGTGCCCCTCGTCATCGTCTTCCATCCGTTTGAGCAGAACTTCACGCAGGCGGTCGATGAAGTAGGTTCTGTCTCCCGCCTTACGCCGCCGCATCCGCGCGTAGTAGCTCGAGGCATTCTTCACGTTCACCCCCAGCACATGGCAGACGTATTCCACCACACGCCCGAGTGTCACCTCACCGCCGTTGAACATCTTCAGCTCGTGGCAGGCATACAGCAGTTCCATCAGGCAGATGACCTCTGCCGTCCAGCAGACCGGGGGATCACCCTCTGTAGTCGGCAGACATGCCGGAGCGATGGCGGAACCGCACTTATGAATGAACCTGCATCTGTCCAGCAGACCTTTCAGGTACTCCAGCGTACCAATGATATAGGCATAGCAGGGCAAGTGCTCTTTTTGTGCTGTGCGGTAATGCTCACGCAGAATGACCAGTTTGCAACTTAGATATTGCAGCTGGAAAAAGACGAGCGTAACATCCTTTTCCACACGTTGCAGCTCATAGACCTCACGGATGAACTCGGTGTTGGCGTTTGCCAGTGTATTCCTGTCACTCTCTTCTCGCTCCAGTAACAGGAAATAAGGGATAAAAGTAAACAGTTCCATGCTGTTCGGGATTTTAATTAAACACCGGCAAGATAGCGAAACGAGCACTGATAGCCGTTACGCTTTTTATTTGAAATAAGCTCTACATCAAGCCTGATGAATTTTTATTTGCTCCGCCACCGGTGAGCCAGTGCCTGCTTCAGCCTCCCCGGAGTGCATCCCATGTTTCTTTTACAGAATTCACACAGACGGCTTGCTGATGAAAATCCGTTCCTCTCCGATATTTCTCCCAGTGAAAGTCCATGATTATATTTTATATCCAGACATATGCGTTTTATTCGCCGATTCCTTAGCCAACGTCCCGGGGGCAACCCGTAAACAGACAGAAACCTGTTCCTGAAGGCCGAATAACTCATACGGCACAGCAGGGAGAGTGTACCGACGGAATACACGCCGGGGCTGTAAAAAATAACTTTCAGACGAAATACGGCGACGGACAATATCCTCAACCGCCTTTCTGCGAACTGAAAGTCCAGTTCACTGACACAAGTGGAATATCCCCGGAGTTGTTTCCTCCGTTCCAGATAGAAGTACAGACAAACCTCCCTGTAAATATCATACAGGGAAACAGATGGGCCTATAGCATACAAAATCTCACAAAGCCAAAGCATTTCCTCCGTACGTCCCCTCTTGCGGCATGGCAGGACGACATTCTCCCGCAACCTGCACAAAACATCCCTGTCCCGTGAAAGGAAGAGCAATACCAGAACGCCCCTGTATGCAGGACAAGCCATGCCGGGGAGTTCCGGCAGCATCTCCAGCACACGGAGCACATGCCCGCAAAGTTCAGAGTTCCCTGCGTACCTTCCCAACACGAGCAGCCTCTTTATCTTCTTCGTCCGGGAGAGTCTTCTCACATCATTGCAAAACAGGCTGACCATCTCTTTCTGCCCATCCTGCGCATGCTTTCTGAACAGTTCCAGAAGATCAGGCTCCGCCATTCCCGCCCATACCCGTTTACTTCATACCGTGCCTTATCATTCACAGCACACACATTATTCTGATACAATCGTCATCAACCAGACACGGGTATTGCGCCAGTCGTTCCAGCACCGGTTCCAATGCAAATCCCTGTATAATTCTGTGACGTTTGCTGTCACTACAAAACACACTTTCCATCTCCATTTCAGGAAAGTAACACAGAAGATGGGCGGCAGAGGCGTCAAAAGCCACAGGGCCGTCCTCGTGAAGAAAAATGTAAATATCCGACACATTTGCACTTTCCATTCCCTTGATCAGATCTGTTATCTCCATCTTGCACATTTTATAATATTTTTACATTTTTTCTTACTTCCCGAATACTCCGAGCATACGAATTTTCGGTTTTATGCCAAATATCCTATTCTACGGCCTTACGGAATTCCTTATCCGCAAAAAGCTCCGCCAGTCCCGATATCTGCTTCAGGCGCAGCAACTCATCCTTGTCCATACCCAGGTTCCTGCGTATCCACGAATCCGACATGCCCGACCTCGTAAGTTCCCCGACAAGCCGTGTCATAAGCTCGATCTTATGCATTCCACGGGCACGGTTATGGCGGATGGTAGAGGCCATACGCTCGGCCAGATCCTTACGGATGACGGTAACGGGTAACAGTCCGTTCTCCCGCTTGTATATTCTGGGCGAGGTCATCATGACCTTATACCTGTGATAGCCGTCCACAAGCTCGTACACATCCTCTTTCTCAATGTAATAACACACGCACGGCATCGTGTACCCATCCTCCCAAATCGAGAGTTCCAAAAGCCGCATCTCAGGAGGGGCCGTCACGTTGGGATTATAGGAATTCGCCCTGATCCTTTCCACCGGTACAGCCTTGACGCCATACACGGGACTGGTAAATTCATTGTCCATCTTTTCATTCATTAAAATAAGATCTATATTCATCCATCATCTTCCGTCTTCTTTCCTGTTCCTGTTTATTTGGTGAAAAGCCCATGTACTTGCAACAGTGGTCGTTTTTCAGGATACAGATGCACATCCGCTTGTACGAGGGCAATTCACGGAATTCAGGCAGGTCTATGTCATCAAGGTATTCCATCCTGACCGGGAGCTTGTGCATCCTGTATCCCGATGTCCCGCCAAGTTCGAAAGGGATATTCAACCTCTTGAGTTTCATGATCGTTTCTTTTGCCAGACAGCCGCCCTTCTCCCGCCAGAACCGCACGCTTACCTCCAGTTTATCCAGATAGTTGTTCCTGGCATCCTCAGGAAGGGTGTCCAGAAGGAAAAAAAGATATTTTTTCCAGGTCATTCCCTCAGGCAGCCTGACACCCCGCCATCCCATCGCTACAGAGTTACCGTAACCCCCGGCAAAATTAACACCGTTCACACGTCCCAGCATCTTGCCCCACATCTCCGGCTCGATCACCCTGTACAGATGCAGCGACGGGATGGCCTGGGAAATGAACGGGCTCGCAACACGCTGGCTGTTCAGAGGAACACCCGCCTGATAATAGAGGTCATACAACCTGTTGTATTTCCAACGGAAACGGCCATTGGCAGTCCATATATCCGTAGTATGCCAGTCATACAACGGATACACGTTGTCTATGCCCTCATCGACAGGACATATCCAGTCGGCTGAAGGGCCCGGAGTGCTACGATAGATCGTTCTCCAACGGTTAAAGCTTTCCTGGGTACGTATTCCAACCAGACATGCCACTTTTTGCACTCCAAGTTGCTTGCGGAGCCAAAAGGAAAAATATTCCTGGAACTCGTAATCCCACATCTGCGGAGTATAAAAATCAAATGCTTCCGTACCCAGGTATTCCACAGGCATCTCCCTGACCCAACGGACACAAGGGTCCCAGGGCCGCCAGAATCTCTGGTACATGGATGCAGCCGAACCGACCTTGAAAGGCACGCAACAGCGGTAAACATCCAGAATATCCCGGTTCGAAGACAGCATCTCATCCACATACTCCGTGGTCAGGGAATACTGCACTTCGTAATCCATATGGAATACTCCCATCCGACCTCCATATTGCCTGATATGCTCCACACAGGCATTCAGCAGCACACCGCTGTCCTTACCCCCCCCGAAAAAGAAAGGCACACATAATCATACTCGCCGAAGATTCTTCTGATCCTCTCCCGCAACGCCTGATATACATTCATCCGAGTTCCTCCCATTCTCTTTCAGCCATCCTGTTGCCCACTGTCGGAACCCATACGTACCAATTCCATCATAACATATAACTTGGTTTCCCGGATCGTGATGAAATTCATGTATTTGAAAATTCCGGCATCCCGTTTCTGAACGGTCGCCCGCAAAGGGGAAGTCTCATCGCCCGACTCCTTGATCACGCTTTTCAACAGCTTCAGCAACTGGTTCCCCCTCTCCCTATCGGGAGTGGCATAATAATTATCAATTTTATAACCACCATCGAGTTTTCTCTCAACAGGCATGAAAGCCACTACCTGGTCTTCATGGTAGAGAACATGCCAGGTAAACATCCGGGAGGATTTATAAGGGTAGTTGTTATTCTCCCGCAGATATGCAGGACTAAGTACAAAGTGCCCTACGGCCAGATAAAGTTCGGGAGATTTTCCCTCAAATATTCGTACTTTCAGTTTCATAGGCATACATTTCATACATATACTGGTGCTTATTTACTATTCCTGCCCCCGCTATCTTCACGATTACGCTATTATCCATAATCCGCCCCCCGGTTTCAGGAAAAGTTTCGGGTTCTTTTCCTCTCCCGTACGTATCTTTTATAGGGATCAGAAAACGACTCCTAATACCGGCTTTTCTATAACCTCCCGTAAAATAGAAATATTCTTTCAAAGGTGAATTACGCAAGAACCTATCCAGCAGAGCGTATGATCTGAAATGCTTCAAATGCCCCTGGTAGGAGTTTAGCACAGCCAACATCTTTCGCAGTCTTTCCGGAGCGGGTTTTCCTTTGGAACTCTCTTTTTCCAGCCTGTGTACCGCTTCCCGAAAAAATCCTGCGGTACGTTTTGACGGATATTTCCTGTACGGTCTCACATACGCTCCCAGAAAAGCCACACCACGACTGTAATGCTGCAATTCGATTTTATCCGGATGCAACTCCAACTCCAATTCTTCCTTCAAGAATTCCCGTATCCATGGAATCAGTTCCTTTAGATAGCGTTTGCTTGGATGGACAATAAAAAAATCATCCACATAACGCCCGTAATGTTTACAGCGTAAAACACGCTTCACATATCCATCCAACTCCCCCAAATAGATGTTACTGAACAGCTGGGATGTCAAATCTCCTATGGGAAGTCCCACACCTTCCGGAGAATTGAACAAACTTTTCGTGGGTGGAAGTCCTTCCCAATCTTCCGCGCTACCCCGTATCCGGCAATCCCGCTGGGGATTTCTGAATATAATCTGTCTTAGCAGGAAATCTATCAGTTCCATATCCGGGCATTCTTTTTGTTTCCGGCTTCTTCTATATCGTTCCAGTCCCTTGCAGATAAGATCGTACAGACGATCCTTCCTGATACTCATGAAATACCCCCTTAAGTCCAGTTTTAATATATAGGCACTATAACGATAATTTTGCGTACAACTGCGTATGTGGTGTTCCAGGCGTGCTATTCCCTGACTTGTCCCCTTTCCTCGGCGACATGAATAACTGTCAAAAATCATTCTGCCCTCAAACATAGGAGAAATATAATTATACAACAGATGATGCACTACCCTGTCCCTGAAATCCGAGGCAAAAATTTCTCGCTTCACTGGCCTGTTAACCACGAAACATACCCCAGGTGAAGGAGTGTAGTTCCTATCCCTTATCTGTTCATACAACTCCATAAGATTATGTTCCAGATCAATCTCAAACGCAAGCTGGCTCGCAGTATTTCTCTTTTCTTCTTCCTCGCCTCGTAATAGGCATGAAAAAGATCCGTAAGCAAATCCTGTCTCTTATAACATTCAGCCATTTCTGTAATTTACATTCAAAGGATTCCCTGCCTCGTACAAGGATAAATTCTTGGGAAGAACGCACCCCAAACCCGTACGCCCGATTGTTGTTGTTCAACGGGTTCACGTTCGACGAGTTGAAGTTCAGGTTGCGACCGTTGTTCTGGTTGTTCGGAACCGCCGACCAACAGTAGCCGTAGCTGCTAACGTTGTTCGCCCCGCCATTGGAATAGTTGCGATACCCCGACGCAGGGAAATATAACCACTTATTTATATATCGGAGGACCTTTCGGAACCCCGATATAAAACTGTCCATTACTGCCCGCAACATGGCTTCGGATACATCTATCCGCCATGACCGTTTTTACACGGACAGTGGGTTACTGAATTTATCTGGCACTCTCTCGCAAGTCTTGGCTATACGAAATGCTGGCCTTATCCTGTTTTGTGTAGGCAAAGGAATCCTTTTTATTTATATCTTTTCTTGTTTATATTTTTTCTTGACTCTTTGCGTCCTGTCTCCGTGCATAATCATGCCAAGCCGACAATTGCTTCGACAGCAACTCCACCTGTTGGGCAAACGCCGCATACTGCTTCACACTGATATGCCGCATATCTTGCAACAGTCTTAAACGGACCTTGACTCCTACAACCAGATCTCTTGCCCGTTCAATATACGGAAGTTTTCCAGTCGTAGCATTAGCCCTGTATATCATTACCATAATCTCGGTCAGATCCTTTTTCAACACCTCCACCAGTGTATATTTCACATCACGGGGAATCTTTCCCGTCTTCTCATACACACTCCTTAACAAGTCATATGCAGCCTTATACACAGGCAAATTATCATAAACTGCCACTTCTCATTCATTGTATATTAGAGCATCTTTTTCAACTCATTTACAAATAACATACAATCCATCGGAGTACTTTCCGCCAGATTGAACATCCGGATTCGCATGATTAACTCTCCATGCGGAATATTACTCCGTGACAGATTCTGCACACACGCATCTCTCCTCCCTACAACTGAATGCTCCGATGAAAGTTCCTGTTTCCATTCTTCAAACCTCTGTCCGTCTATAGGTTTTAGCGTTCGCAACACAAGACGGTCAGGCATAGTCTCCATATGCTCCAAAGAACCTATATACTTTTGTTCATGCTTACATGGAAATCCCACTGAAACTATCTCACCGCCACCGAGTGACTTTAACCTTCTTTTTATAGCCTTCAAAGGCTTGATCTGCGTACAGACAGCGTAAGCAGACTTTTCATAAGCTTTCCAGAAAAGCCCCTCACGATAAAGAATGATACTTCCGTTATTACCTGCTTCAGCTTCTATAAAATCCTTGCTGGTCATAATTATTTAATTTTAATATCTATAAAAATCGACCGGCTTCGCCGGTACTATCCCTACGGCCTTAAAGCCGTAGGGAAAATAATCCAATGAAACGGATACGGTCGCTACGCTCCCTATTCTTGGGAAGAACGCAACCCAAACCCGACAGCCCGATAGTTGGAGGTGCTCAAAGGGATCACTTGCAACGAGTAGAAGTACAGGTAGCGACCCTTGGTCGGGCTGGACGGAACCGCCGACCAATAGAAGCCGTCGCTACTAACGTTGCTCACCATGCCATTGGAACGGTAGCGATACCCCGACGCAGGGAAGAAGATGGTTTTACTCTTTGAAGAATCAGTGTAGAAATTCCATCCCTTCAAGGAACTGCTGCTCCACGTTCCGTTGATTTCAGAAGACGTACTTGTACTGCCTCCGGTTGTTGTGAATCCAGTGAAAACATTACCGGGAGGAAGTTTGAAGCCCACAGGAGAGGGATCATAAATCGTTTTTATGACATTTTCGTCATTGGCAGTATAAACATTGTTATCGGCACTCCATAGATTTGCATATGTATTATCGCCATAATATTGACTCTGCATCACATCCGGTTTGAGAATATAATTCATGATACAAGTGGCGCCGGTAGAAAAGTTCTCCGTTTTAGGACTTTCCGTGTGAGCATTGCCGTCTTTGTCGTACCAGATTTTATTGGTATTGGCCAATCCGTTCGAAGGTAGGAAAGGATCCTTGCGTCCCCATTGATAATAAGGATGATTGCCATCTGTTGTGATTGAATTCGAGGCTTGTTTGACGGTTATTGTCTGACTCTCTCCTCCGGCTGTGAATTTGACCTTGCAACTACGCTCTGCATAATTCGTGGTACTTCCATCGCACCAGCCGAGATTGACAGACATCAATTTATACTTCTTACCCTGGAAATTGGTAATTTCAATGGCATTATTGATATCTTCATCGGTAACCCAGATATGCCAGGACCACAGGACATTGTCGCCGGCATCCTTGATGGCAATGATGGCATTACCCTGTCGGATGGTATTCTTGTCCACCGTGAAAGATATATTGCCGTTGCCCGTATTGTTGTATTTTATATCGGTAACCAAATTCGGTGCGTCCTGCCATACCAGTTCTGCTTTAGCAGGCGTGCAGTCAGCGTTGTTGCGTATATAGGGGTCAGTGATCGCGTTACCAGCATGGTTGATGAAATGACTCAGAATAGTGGTTCTGGACGGAGCCGTAGAGGTATATGCGGACGTATTGGTCGTACCACCTTTGATGGCATTTCCATATACCAGAGGGAAAGAGTAATATCCCGGAGCACCGACAACGTAGCAGTTGGCGGTGTTTTCATCCACTGTGCCACCATTAGTCTGGTTGGCAAGATTATATGGGACAGTTTCAGTACCTTTGACCGAAGCATTCTGTAGAGCAGCCGTATGTTGAGGATTAGCCTCTACGCCAGTCTGTGCGATGACAGTTGCATTGTATGATTGTGGAGTATCTCCACCATTTCCGGATACGGTAAACGCATCCAGCCAGCCGGGTCTGGTATTGCTCCATGATGCCCCGCCATCTTCTGAATATTGTGCGGTCCATGCGACAGCCTCTTTAACCCCTTTGGTGTTCTGCCGGTAACTGGTCACATTGTATTGCTGCGTACCGCCTTCATAGGTAAAGTCGGCCGGGGAGGTAACGGCAAGTGTGTAGGTCCAGTTTATGGAACTGCTGGAAATCTTATAAGTGACGGTCTTGCCAACAGGCCAGACCGTGCCTTTGAGATCGGCAGTCAGCGTGTGGTCCATGCTGGAGTTATCAGTGAATACGACTTCAAGTTGCGCGCCGTCGGGAAGGGTCTGCGGAACCATCATGAAGGTCTGCGCATCGACAGTAAGGGGTTCGTCCGGGATTCCCGTAATGGATCTGTCCAATGTCTGCGGGAAAGTGGCGGGAGTACCTACACCGCTCCATGTCTGCGTTCCCATGTTGTAGGCCCCACTGGAATATACATTTTTCAAACTGACGCTCTTTACGGTACCTCCCTGCATGTCAGCTCCGCACACGAACCTGATGGCGGTCAGGGCATGCCTGAAGGTGAGCGGCACGGCAGCGTTGGTGTTCCCGTCCAGTTCATCCGTCTTTGCCACGAGAAGGTCTTCCTGCTCATTGACATCGACCGGAACGGTCACACTGATGACAGGAGAACCGGCATATGCGCTGCCGGAAAGCACATAATGCCCGTTGTCTTTCGGAGCGTATGCGAAGAACCTCATTTTGTATGAAGCCCCGGGCCAATAATAGGCGGAGGAAAGGACATAGTCACTGCCGGACTTGCTGGCAGTGGCATTATAGAAGTAGTCGGGGGTTCTGCTTTCGCTCCACGAACCGGTGTAGGAGTAAGCGGAGACACCGAAACTGTTGTACATATTGTCATTCTTGATGGGAGTGGCACGGGTAAGAGCTGCCGTGTCCGGACGATCGTCCGAAGAGGGTGAAGCAATGCTGTCTGTGTAAAGCGTGTGCAGGTAAAGAGGAGTGCTGCCTCCCTGCAGGGCGATGACAGTACCTTGCGGAACATCAGCATCGGTAGTGGAACGGGTTGACGGAGTCCAGGAGGAGCTGATCTCGGAGGTGAAAGATACATGCGGGGAAAGTGAAGGACGATCCATGTCATCCTCACAAGAGAAAAGGCAAATACTGCCCGAAACAAGCGCCGAAAACAGATGACGCCAAAAGGCGTACCTGCCGGGAAATGATGTAAAACGGGAAAATTTCATATCTGTTACTTTAATGAATTAATCGTACCGGTAATAAAAATCATACAAACGTTAAAAAAGGATTTCCGACATGGATACCCCTTGAAAGAAAATGTCCGGAATACCTCTGGTAAAAAGTGCCTGGAAAGGAACAGACAGGGCGAAGATAGTAAAATCCGGCCCTGTCCCTCGCGGGGTAATGCAAGTCCAATCCCGTCCAGGCTGATTGTTAAATTACAATCAAAAATGAAACAAAATACTTTAGATTTTACATCGCGACATCTACTGGCTGGTCGGTCCACTCGTCAACAGTTACAGTAAACTTGATGGGGTTGCCCAGAACAGGATCACCACCGTTACCACCGGGTACCGGATCCGGATCAATGGTCGGATCGATGGGATTCGTCGGATCAGTGGGGTTCGGATCAATCTCACCAGTACCACCGCCGTTGCCGCAGAAGTTCAGCGTGTAGGTATATTTCTTACCAGGTTCCCAGTTGGTGTTGATACCTACGGCAGAGAATGCGTATTTGCCGTCCTTGGCATCACCTGCTGCCGGTTGCGGGTAAAGCAGTGTTTCATTGGCGCCGTCCAGGCTGTATATGCGACAGAGCACGGACAGGTAAGCACCAGTAGTTGCAGTAGTACCGTCCCATGCCGTTAGCTGCTGTGGAATAAGCATGAAGTTGTCGTCACCGAACATGATGCGTTGGGCATCAGCTGTCAGGATGACGGGCGCCCCTCCCTTGATCATGTAGGCCTTTGTAGGATCGTCTTTTTCACTCCAGTTAGACCATTGGCTTTGCTGCAGGACATAGCTGGACTTGGTTTCTGTTTCCGGAAAGGCAAACTCGGCCTTTGCGGCGGCATTCACCAGTTTAACGCCCATGATCTCAATCTTTATCTTGTCATTGGAACATTTGGCCTTGACCTCGATCTGGGAGAGGGCGTGCTTGAAGTTCATGGCAACACCGGGACCCTCGTTGACAGCCTTAGTTCCCGTATTGTAAGAGATCACAAGATCCTTTTGATCTGCAACGGCCTGTGCGGGAGAGAAACCGGTTATCTTCTTTGACGCATTGTCTATACTCACTGTGCCGGCGGGAGCTTGGGGAGCATAGGCGAAGAAGGCAAGCTCATAACCCGGCCAGTAGTAAGTGGAAGCGGTTGTCCAGTTTACACCGTTATCAGCAGAACTGACACCCAGGTCCGTGAAATAATTCTTGCCATCACCGATGGCGGTCACATTGAATGCCGCCAGATTCTGCAGGCTTGTTACATTGGTACGGGTAACGGCCCTGTCCAAAGAAGCACGGAAGGAAATGCCGCCGCCATTGTTCACGTCAACGACATCATCGTTGGAACAAGAGGCCAACGCTGTTACAGCCATAGCTGCGAATAAAAGATTCTTTTTCATACAGTAAAACATTAAAATTAAAAATATATTAAACAGATAAACTATTCATTCTTTACCTCCGTATCGTGAGGCATGGAGAGCACGGTCCGCAAATCACATGGGAACATCCACGTCAACGTTCTGCCACTCGTCAACCGTGGGATGAAAGCCTCCGCCGTTAACAATGGGCTTGGGCAGGGGAAGGCCGTCCAGCATGATATGGACATCACGGGGATCGGGGGCACCGTCAACCTGCCGGGTCACGTCAAACGTGTAGTAATTCCTACTTCCGTCAGACATGATCACGTAGATGACCAACTTGTGTACAGAATCTTCCGGACCGGTCTGCCCGAAAACCAGAAAGTCGGCCGTCAGGGTGGAGGTACCGTCGGAAACAACCCCGAAAGGTACGGTCACGGGATCGGACGTAAGTTCGTTGCGACCGACAAGCATTCCTCCGGACATACCGGTAAGAGCACCGGAGACACCGTCAGGAGAAATATATTTTAGATTGGACACATTCGTAATCGTAACCCGGTAACGGCATACCGAGAGTGCGGGATAGAGGGTTACCGTTTGGCTCTCTTTGGAGGGTTCAATCACAAGGTCGTAAAGACGGTCGCTGTAAAGACGGTCCGGAGACCCGGCGATACGCTCTCCCGAGGTGCCTTCCGCACGGGGAGCCGGAGAGCCCCCCACGTTCAGGACACCTTCGGGGGCATAGGCCTCAAGGCCGTCGAACGAGTCGGTGTTCCGGTAAAGCACGGACTCCGTGTCCGAGTTGACACACAACGCCCTATAACCTCCCGCAGGCACGTTAATGTAACCTCCCCGGTAATCGGTGAACTCGTAGGCCTGGGAGGTACCCCCATCGACAGGGAACAGATAAAGGCGCATGGTTTCAGGGCTCGCGCCGGGAGTGTTACGCCAGTCGAAAACCACCTGTACTCTATAGGTATGGGAATGGTCGTAGCACAAATCCTTATGTTCGCAGGATATTAATAACAGACTTGCAAATATAGTGACAGCCTGTAAGATTAGATTCATCTTGTTCATTGCTTGCCTCCTTTCTCGTTATGGTTGCCTCTTCCCAAAAGCCACACGAGCGAAACCTCCGCTTTCGTGGGACCGAACCAGTGACGCTGCAGGGTCTCTTTCCAGACATAGCAACCGTCAACGGGGTCGTATTTATGGTATTCACCACCCCAGTAGCCCACGCCGATGACGAAATCCAGGTTCAGGCGACGGGCGACGGGTAGCGAGTAGCCGTATTCCAGTCCCACGGCATAGTTCATCTTCTCCCAAAGCGTACCACCCGGCCTGCCGCCCATGTAACCCGTCCCCCCGACCTCGAAGTCGTAGGTGAACAGCTGGCCGTAAAGTCCGAGGTGATGCCCGGCAAGCGGTTTCTCTGCGGCACGGCGCCCGAAGTATTTACGGAGGGCCAATTCACCCCCGTATATCCGCCAGTAGTTATGGTGCCTGTCGCTCTTCCACCAGGCATACATCCAGTTGCCGCCGAACGACCAGCCTCTGCCGAGGTAAAACTCCACACCAAGATTCGGAACAAGAAGGGCATCGTAGAGCAGATTGGTTTTCAGACCCATGTAAAAAGGCTTGAGGGCATTGCCAACGGAAGCGGGCACCTGTACCGTGTCACGAATAACAACGGTTCTTTCGACAGTGTCACGAAGGATGACCGTATCCCGTGCTTCCGCCTCTTTCTGATAAACGGCGATTTCCCGGTCATTTCCGGAAATTACGGGTCCAAACTCACATTCGACCACGGTACAGTTACGGAGTTCGGGAAAAAAATGTTCGGCCATATAACGCCACACGCTCCCGCCACGCAGATTCATCAGCTGTCGCTTGCGGGAATCAACCACTTTACCGCCCCGAACCACCCACACGGGAGTATCACGAAGAATACGGAGGACCTCGTCACGGCAGGGCATGTCAGACTCCCCGACAAGGACGGAGAGGCCCTCCCAGTCTTCTCCCGAGGAGAGGCAGACAAGCACCGAATCGGGGACGGAAAGACGTTCCCGCATGACGGCACGCAGAGACACGAGCCGTTCATCGGACAGGCGTCTGTTCAACATGGAATTCCCTTCAGGGGAAGCGCCGGAACGCAAGCGTACACGGCGCAGTACGGCACGTTCCTGCAGGGAGCGGATGCTCGAAAGAAAGGAGTCCAGACGAGGGCCATTGTCCCGGTAGGAAAGATCCGGAATGGCACTGCCGACGGGGAAATAGAACCGGCAATGCAAGGTGTCACCACCACAGAAAGCCGGACAGACACTTCCCAAGAGCAGGACCAAAACAAAAAACTTCTTCAATTCCATAAAATATAATTTATTCAACATACTTACATATAGCAAAACGAGTTAAAACATTAATCATTAAAAAATATATTTTTCCACTCTCCATGACAGAGAGTGGAAAATAGAGAGAGAAATGCATATACAGGCATTAAAATGCATTTTGTACGAATATAAATTGGAAAATAATATATATAAAAAGAATAATCCGTAGATATACAATAATATAACCTTATATTTTTTACTAAATAACAGAAACAATGGGAATATTATATTTAAAAGAACATACTTCCTGTTACAATTACACAAAATGCATCCGGGAAGGATTTCTATATCACAAATTTTGTGATATAGAAATGGATGAGGAGATAAATGAGACTGATTCCATTTTATTTGTAATAGAAGGAGAACTGGAAATGTCTTGCAACGGAAAAAAAATGAAGCTTTTGGCTGGTAATATGATTTGTTTCGGTAGGGGGAGTAGATTTAAGATCCACTCACGAGGGAAAGGGAGTATTGTTATTGCACAATTTGATAATGCCGTGCAAAGTTGTGAAAAGATTTCATTCGCACAACTTAACAGCCTGGATTCCCCCGGTGATAAAATATATCCTCTTGAAATCAGAGACAGGTTGCATTTGTTTCTCAAGCTTTTAATAAGTTATTTGGAAGACGGAGCCAATTGCGTTCATTTTCATGAAACGAAGCTTAAAGAGCTCTTCTGGAGCATACGGTTTTATTATACAAAAACGGAACAAGCCGCCTTTTTCCATCCCATATTGGGAAATGACTATGATTTTAAAAAAAAGATATTCAATAATTATAGAAATGCCAGGACAGTAAAGGAACTTGCCGGACTATGTGGAACTCCCCTTTCTTCTTTTAAAAGGAAATTTTTAAAAGAGTTCAGAGAACCTGCGGGTAACTGGTTACAGAAACAAATAAATAATATAATTAAATATAAACTGGCTGATGAGGATATACCGATAGGGAATATAGCTGAAGAGTTGCATTTTTCTTCACACCCCCAATTTTGTAGGTACTGTAAAAGAAACTTCGGATACACTCCCGGAGAATGGAGAAAATTACTGAAAAATAGGGATAAAACTCCAGGAAAGCTCTCCGGTAGAGTGTAATTGAGCGAAAAAGATAAAAAGAAGAACTCTTTAGATAATTGTGTTTAATTGAGAGTTATCTATTTTTGCACACAATTAATATTAATGTTGTTATGTCGCTTTTCCGTATGATAAAAAATGACAAACAAGTGATTTTTCACTCTCTGTCATGGAGAGTAAATAGAGTGTATTTACAAATGTATTATATTCATGATTAAATAATGTATTATAATTATAAAATTAACATATTTTATCTGCTATGTGATTATTCACTTCGTCCAGTACCGACCGGTCAAGTTCTTTCAGATAGATTCTGGTCACTTTCTCCGAGGAATGTCCCAAACATTCACTGATAGTATGAAGCGGAGCACCGTTCTCACGAGCCATCATTGCCCAACAGTGACGCGCGGCATGCAAGCGCAAAGGAATGCTCATACCGATATTCCAGGAAACCTTTTTCAGCGCATACCTCATCCTGTTATAAGCTTTTTTATACCCCGAATAAGGAGTTTCAGATTCATCAACCAGAGGGAAAAGATAGTCACCGGAAGTATCTCCATACCTTTCCAGCAAATTCTGTATCTGCCGGTTAATACCTATTTCAAGCAACTGACCGGTCTTCTGCCTTCTATAGCGGATTACCCCGGGAAAAATATCGCTCTTTTTTAGAAAAGCAATATCTACGAATGACATTCCGCGAGTATAGATACTGAACATAAAAACATCTCTGGCCAAGCATTCCGGTGTTCCGACTGAAAGTGACAGGTTGGCAAGAGACTTCACCTGCTTCATAGGAAGACTTTGTTTGACGGTCTTTTCAGACCGGATTCTGATATTGCAAAAAGGTGAAGGAAATACCAGATTCAATTCAAGACATCCACGCCTGTACACCGCTTTCATATTATGTAAATAAAACCCTATCGTATTCTTGCCCACACCGGCCTCCAGGAGAGTATCACGATACTTAATGACAAGGCGGGAAGAAAGATGTGCAAATGGAAAATCAGTCTTACACAAATGTTTTTGCATGGAATGCAGGGTCGCCTCATACGCTTTTGCCGTCCCTTCATGCCCGGTGTCGAAAAGCACACGGATTCTCTCACGGAAATAGCTGTAAAAACCCACTTTGCCAGTCAGGGTTTCATAGACTCTGGATATATCACATGTCGTATATTCATTACCCTCCCTTTCCAATATGCCTATGGCTTTATCCAAGATTTTACAAATTTTCCGGCATGTACGGTTCATGCGTCGGACAGTTTCCATGGTATATACACCATTAAAGAGTACTCGTCCGCTAAAAGAATCAAACTCACAGGGGGTAATGCTGTATCCTGTATAAAAAACTTTCTTTTTCCGTTTATGAAGGACCTGCACAGCCAATGGATAGGCCCCGCGACTATTACACCGCCCCTTTACTAATACTGTTTTTACTGTTGCCATAACTGTATTATAAATTACTATATGAATTAACTATTTACATAAAAAAGACGCAAAATTCGCATGAAAGAAACAAAACAGCAAACAAAATACATGTTATTTGTAACAATGTTCTACAATAAAAAATAGAAAATCAACAAGAATCCTCCATTGGTCAATGATTAAACATGCACAAAAAGAATACTACACAAACAAAACTGACACGGGAAATCTTTCTTCAACAAGCCTCTCCTCAAAATAATAGTATGGTATTACCTTGATAAATACGGCAAGGATATATTTGCTGTTGTTTAAGCATTTATTCTATTAACTGTTCTTAGTTTTATCTCAAAGGAAAATATTTCATGACTCCCGGAAAAGTCACAATATCAAAAAAAAGCTGGCCGATACCCATGGGATACTTTTCTTGATAATCCTCCTACTCCACCGTATTCTCTGTCATGTACTCAAAAACGGGAACGTTTTTTTCGGCCCGCCGTTCGGATCATCTAAAATATCCGATGAATGATTCTTCGGCAACGTCTTGATGTTGCCTGCGATGTATAAAACGAATCACACAGAATAGGAAACAGGAGACATTTCATGCCAACCGGTAGCCACTTGTATCCGATCGTCACGTTCCCTCTCGTCCAACAACAGCTTAAGCCTACCTTCGTACCACAAGTAACTTTATTGTTTCACTATTTAATCCGATTGATTTATGGACAATCTCAAAGATTTCAAGAACGAGGCATTGGTAGTCACCAACGCCTCCGACGGTAACACGCCGCACATCGTTCAGGGTATTGAGCCTGACGGTTCACTCCGCACCAAACCGCTGGCACAGGCAAAGCCCTCCGAGACTTTTCTGCACATCGACCGCAACGAGTCCGTGATCGGGACGTTCTTCTCCAACATGAACCGCCAGTATGATCGACCGTCGGACTTCCGCTTCTACCACCTGCCGGTGGAAATGTTATCCGCAGCCAAGGACCTGGTGGAGATATTCAAATTCCCGGAAGAGAACGGACAGCTTCTTTCCAATTACGCCATTGACATCCGGCAGCCGGCACAGGAGCAGAGCATCACAGGCGACACCCCGCAACAGACCACCCGTTGGGGAGTGGACGAGGTGGATTGGCAGCAGCTCGCACGCATGGGCGTAACCCCCGAATCGTTGGGCGAAACGGGCATGCAACGCCTGCTGAACGGCCACGAGTCCGCCGTCCTCGACATCAGGATCTCCTTCGAGGGTATCGACTTCGAAACGCCGGCCTGCATCCGTCTGGTGGAATCAGCCGGCGGCAAACCGGTCCTGAACGTGGAGTGCTGCAAGCGGTATCCCGAACTGGACCGGCCGTACATGGGTACGGAGCTTTCTCCCGAAGTGAAAGAGAATCTTTCCAGGAGCAACAATGCCGGCTGCGTCGTTGAGCTGGAACTTGCCGGAGGAGTGCGTGAGCCGTGTCTGCTCTCGCTCAATCCCAAAACCAACCGCCTGCACCATGTTCCGGTCAGTGAAATCACCATACCGCAGGAAGTGAACCGGGTACGACTCTCCGACGACCAGACCACAAGGCTGGCACGGGGCGAGTCCGTGCTGGTTGAGAACATGTGGTCCGAAAAGAAACAGGGATATTACGACGCACGCCTCCAGTATAACGTCTGCAAGGGCGGCTTCACTTATGACTTCAGGGGACTGAACCGCAAACAGGCGCAATCAGAGACACAAATGCGAAGCCGTGAACTGGTCATACCACAGGTACTCAAAGGCGTCGGGCTGACACCCGAGGTACGGGAGAAGTTAGCCGCCGGCAAGACAGTCCATATCAAGGACATGACTGACAACGAGGGAAACTTATTCAGTGCTTTCGTCCGTGTCAACCACGAGCGGGCAAAGTTCGATTTCTTCAAATGGAATCCGGACAAGAGCAAAAAGCAGGGACAGTCGCAACAGGCGGCCGTCCGTCAGGAGGGCACGAAGCCGGAAAACACCGTCAGCCGGAACCGCCCGGTACAGAAAACCGATAAGAAAGGAGTATCCATTTAACCATTCACATAAATAATACATTATATATGAAAGTTATCATTGCAGAAAAGCCCAGCGTGGCGCAGGCCATAGCGTCCGTAGTGGGCGCACACCAACGGAAAGAGGGGTATCTAATGGGGGGCGGATATGCCGTGGCATGGGCATTCGGGCATCTGGTCGGTCTTGCCATGCCCGAAAGTTACGGTCTCTCCGGTTTCCGTCGGGAACACCTGCCCATATTGCCACAAGAGTTCAGGCTTGTTCCCCGCCAGGTGCGAGAGGGTAAGGCTTACAAGGACGATCCCGGAGTCGTCAGGCAATTGGGAGTGATCCGGGACCTGTTCGACAGGTGCGAGTCCATCATCGTCGCCACCGACGCAGGTCGTGAGGGCGAGTTGATTTTCCGTTACGTGTACAACTATCTCGGTTGTACCAAGCCCTTTGCCCGTCTGTGGATCTCCTCGCTCACCGACAAGGCCATCCGTGAGGGGTTGCAAAACCTTAGGGAGGGAAGTCTTTACGACAACCTTTACCTCTCCGCCAAAGCCCGCAGCGAGGCGGACTGGCTCGTGGGCATCAACAGTTCTCAGGCACTCAGCCTTGCCGCCGGACAGGGCGTGTTCTCCCTGGGACGGGTGCAGACCCCCACATTGGCGATGATCTGCTCACGCTACCGGGAGAACAGGCAGTTCGAGCCACGGACATATTTCCGGATAAAGGTTTCGGCGGCCAAGGACGGCATCGACTTCTCTGCACTGTCACAGAACCGCTTCGATGACCTTGATTCGGCCACTGCCAGGCTTCGTGAGATTAAGGACGGCTGTATGCTTGCCGTCACTTCCGTAGAACGCAGGGAGGCCGTTCAAGAGCCGCCGTTGCTCTATGACCTGACCGCCTTGCAGAAAGAGGCCAACAGCAAACTGGACCTCTCCGCAGACAAGACGCTCACGCTTGCGCAAAGCCTGTACGAGAAGAAAGTGCTAAGCTATCCACGTACCGGCAGCCGTTATATATCCGAGGATGTTTTCGACGAGATCCCCTCGCGCATAATGCTCCTGCGGCAATATCCACGCTTCACCGCCACCGCATCCGTCTTGCCGGACGCACCGCTCAACCGCCGTCCGGTAGATGATGCCAAAGTCACCGACCACCATGCGCTTCTCATCACCGAGAACCTGCCCGAAGGTCTGTCGCAGGACGAGCAGGCTATCTACGAAATGGTTGCCGCACGCCTGCTCGAAGCCTTCTTGCCATGTTGCGTCAAGGAAATGACCGAAGTTGCCTTGTCCGCAGGCGGTGAGATATTCACTCTCAAGGGTGCGGTCATCAAGTCCGCCGGTTGGCGTGCCGTGCGTGGCGAGCCGGAAGAGGAGGCGGAGGAAACCACGTTGCCAGGACTGCAAACGGGTGAAACCCTGCCACTGCTCGCCTCCGAAACAGTGGAGAAACAGACCAAGCCCCAACCACTGCATACCGAGAGTTCACTGCTCTCCGCCATGGAGCATTGCGGCAAAGAGATCAGCGACGAACAACTGCGTGCCGGAATCCGTGAGATCGGTATCGGCACTCCGGCCACTCGTGCAGCTGTCATCGAAACATTGTTTGCCCGTGACTATATACGCCGGGACAAGAAGAACCTTGTGCCTACCGAAAAAGGACTGGCGGTTTACGATACGGTAAAGGACAAAAAGATTGCCGACGTCGAAATGACAGCGGCGTGGGAGAACACCCTCGCCAAAATAGAAACCGGAGAGGCCGATGCCCTCTCTTTCCGCCGGAACATAGAGGTCTATACCGCACAGATCGTTACCGAACTGCTGGCCGCCACCCTCAATGTCGCTCCTTCGGGGGAGCAATGCACCTGTCCCAAGTGCAGGAAGAGCCGCATCCTGTTCTTCGACAAGGTTGCCAAATGCGCCGATGTCGATTGCAGCTTCACCCTGTTCCGTAACAAGGGAGGTAAGATACTGACCGACGGACAGATCATCGAGCTGGCGACCAAAGGCCGCACTCCTCTTGTCAAAGGCTTCAAGAGCCGTGAGGGCAAGAGCTTCGATGCCGCATTGGTGCTTAATCCTGACTTTACCATAGGTTACTCCTTCCCGGACAGGAAACCGCAGGAAAAGAAAAGCGGCAGGAAGAAATAACCCGTCCGAATTGTATCACTTAATAATCCGATAATTATATGAATCAGAATAAATCCAATGTGCCGGTATCCGTAGCGGAAGAACCGGATGAATTATCTTACTACCGTCTTACCCTGTTGTCCTTCCTGCGTGAGTCGCATCCGGATTTGGCGGATGACGAGTCTTTTGTCGCCACCCGCAGCGAGCAGGCCGCCGAAGCCTTCAGCGCAGCCGTCCGTTCCGGCCTGACCTACGACGATGCGGCACAACAGGCGAACGCCCTGCTTTTTCAGGGGTTGCATTTCTCTCCTCTGGACACGCTGGTTACCGTCCTCTGGAACGAGTTCGCCGCCGAAGTCCCCGAAGGCAGCGCACGCAGCGTGGCCTTGCAGCTGCTTCCCGAATGCCGGAAGGTCTTCGCCGGCTATACGCTCTCGGATGATTTCATGTTCAGCCCGGAGTTCGGGCAGCTCTATGACGAGCTGACAGGTACGGTTGTAATCTGGTTGGAAGAGAATGGCTTATAATAAAAAGGCGCATCTCAGGGACAATATAGAGGCAATCCGGCTGATGTTCCGTTTGGAGAAGGAACAGCGCACCGCCACACCGGAGGAAGCGGGCATACTCGCCGCCTACTCCGGGTTCGGAGGTATCAAGGCGGTTCTTTCCCCTTTCGGGAAACTCACCGACATACTCCGCTGGACACAGGCCGACCGTGAACTGTTCCCCCTGATTACGGAACTTCACAACGTCCTGCGTGACGGAGCAGCTGACGAGCGTGAGTACAGGAGGCTGGTGGAAAGCGTGAAGGCATCCACCTTTACCGCTTTCTACACGCCGCCGGCGATTGTCAATGCCATTGCCTCTTCTTTGGGCGAACACGGAGTGTCGCCCGGCCGTTTTCTCGATCCTTCATCGGGAACCGGCAATTTTGTCTCGGCCTTCCGATCGCAATGCCACTCCGCATCCGGCAACACTCCCGAAATTGTTGCCTATGAAAAGGATTTGCTTACCGGCCGCATCCTTGCCCGGCTCCATCCCGAAGCGCAGGTCAATATCAAGGGCTTCGAGGAGTTGCCCCCGCACCGTAACGGCTATTTCGACGTGGTGAGCAGCAACATCCCCTTCGGTGACATACGTGTTTTCGATCCCTCCTTCGACAACGGCACGGCCAGGCGTTTTGCGCTGAACAGCCTGCACAACTATTTCTTCGCCAAAGGGCTGGATGCCGTCCGTGAGGGAGGAGTCCTCGCCTTCATCACCTCACAGGGGGTGATGAACTCCGCTATGGCCTATCCAGTAAGGCAATACCTGATGAACCGATCCCGGCTGTTATCGGCTGTCCGCCTGCCCAACAACCTCTTTACCGACTATGCCGGTACGGAGGTGGGCAGCGACCTGATCATCTTGCAGAAGGACACGCTTTCCCAAAGGGAATATACGTCACTCGAACGGTCTTTCGTGGAAGTCGGCACGCAGACCGACGGGACGACGCAGAACGAGTATTTCGAGCATACCGCCGCCATCGTGCATACACGTGGCCATGTCGGTACCGATCCCTACGGCAAGCCGGCACGCATCTACCTGCATGACGGGGGTATGGAAGCCATCGCCGCCGACATGAAGTATTTCCTTGACCGCAACCTCTCGGAACAGCTCGATCTGGACTTGTATCTCCGCCATTCACCCGTGCAGGAGTTCCGCAATCTGGTGAGCCGTCCGGCGGAAACCATGCAGCAACGCATCGCACAGGTGCGGGAAATCAACCGGTCCGGTAACATGAACGGACATTCCACTTCTACGGATCGACAGACGATACAGGTGGAGCGTCGGACTTCCACGCCGGAGCAGCCCTCAACGGATGCCCGGCCAACCGCCGCAAAGACCACGCCGGAGCCGGTCATGTCCCTGTACGACCTTTTCGGCTTCACACAAGAGGAGCGTTCACAGGTCAGGAAAAGGAAAACAAGGAGCACGAAGAAGGACTCCGGGCAGTTGTCCCTTTTCGATATGCCACCGTTGGAGCAACATCCCGCCCCGGCCGAACCGACTCCCCAAGAGAAAGAGCGGCAGGAGCGGGAACGGCAGGAACAGGAACGCCGCCGGCAGGAGGAAGAGGCCGCACGGCAGGAACGCATGAAGCCCCGTCCTTATCCGGCCGGCCTGCAGGGACACCACCGCAACGGCTCCCTTGTGGACGATGACGGGCAGATAGGCTACCTCTCCGCCATTGGCGGGGCTGCACCGGTATTCAACCCGTTGGATCTGCCCGAACGCCAGCGACGCCGTGCGTCGCTCTACATCGAGATACGTGACACCTACCATCACCTGTACGAGAACGAGGCGGCCGCCCATGCCGCAAATCCGGCGTTGCGCACCATGCTCAACACTCTTTACGATGACTTCATCCGTCAGTTCGGCAATCTGAACGACAGGAAGAACATCGACCTGTTCCGCATGGATGCGGGCAACCGTGAGATATTGTCGCTGGAACGTTACATCGACGGCCGGGCGGTCAAGGCCGACATCTTCGACCATCCCGTTTCGTACAACATCAACGAGATCACCCATACCGATGACGTGCACGAGGCGCTCACCGCCTCGCTCAACAAGTACGGCAACGTGGACATGGCGTACATGGAGTCCCTGACCGACAAATCGCAATCTGACTTGTTGGAGGAACTGCGTGGACGGATATTTTACAATCCCCTCTCGAAGAACTACGAGATTGCCGACCGTTTCATTTCCGGCAACGTCATGGCCAAGGCCGAACACATCGAGGAATATTTGCAGTCGCATCCCGACAACGGCGAGGCACGTATTTCCCTCGAAGCCCTGCGGCAGTCGCTTCCCGCGCCCATACCTTTCGAGGATCTGGATTTCAATTTCGGCGAGCGTTGGATACCGGCGGGAGTGTACAGCCGCTACGCCTCATGGCTGTTCGACACGGACGTGTCCGTCCGTTATACCGCCAGCAGTGACGAATACAGCATCAGGGCCGACATGACCTCCCCACGCATCATGAACCAATATTCGGTGCGTTCGGAAAGCCGCATCTTCAACGGCATCGCCCTTATGCGCCATGCCATCCACAACACCACGCCCAACATCACCAAGACCGTATTGGACAAGACGGGCAAGGAAATGAAGATACGTGATCCGGAGGTTACCCTGCTTGCCAACAGCAAGATTGACGAGATCCGTAACGGCTTCTCCGACTGGCTCATGGAACAGTCGCCGGAGTTCAAGCGGAAAATGGCGGACATGTACAACCGCAAGTTCAACTGCTTCGTCCGTCCCAAGTACGACGGATCGCACCAGAGCTTTCCCGGTCTTGACCTCAAGGGGCTGGGCATTCCCGACCTGTATCCCAGCCAGAAGGACTGCATCTGGATGCTCAAGCAGAACGGAGGGGGGATCGCCGATCACGAGGTGGGTGGCGGCAAGACGCTCATCATGTGCTGTGCCGCCTACGAGATGAAGCGTCTGGGACTGGCGAACAAGCCCCTTATCACCGGCCTGAAGGCGAACATCCACGAGATCGCACAGACCTTCGCCACCGCCTACCCGAACGCCAAAGTCCTCTATCCCGGCAAGGAGGACTTCACGCCGGAGCGCCGTGTCGAGATTTTCCACCGGATGAAGAACAACGACTGGGACGCCATCATCCTCTCGCACGAGCAGTTCGGCATGATACCGCAGTCCCCCGAAATCCAGCGTGACATCCTGCAACAGGAACTGGACAGTGTGGAAGAGAACCTCGAAGTCCTCTACCAGCAGGGTGCGGAAGTGAGCAACGCACAGATCAAGGGCATGGAGAAACGCAAGATGAACCTTGAGGTCAGGCTGAAAGAGCTGCTCCACGAGATCGAAACCCGCAAGGACGATGTGGCGGACTTCAAGCGCATGGGCATCGACCACCTCTTTGTCGATGAGAGCCACCGGTTCAAGAACCTGATGTTCACCACCCGGCACGACCGTGTGGCAGGTCTGGGCAACAGCGAGGGCAGCCAGCGTGCGCTCAACATGCTCTTCGCCCTGCGCACCATCCAGCAGCGCACCGGCAAGGATCTGGGAGCCACCTTCCTGTCGGGAACCACCATTTCCAACTCGCTGACCGAGCTGTACCTGCTCTTCAAGTACCTGCGCCCCCGGGAATTGGAGCGTCAGGGGATCAACTCCTTTGACGCATGGGCGGCGGTGTTTGCCCGGAAGTCCGTCGATTACGAGTTCTCCGTCACCAACGAGGTGGTGCAGAAAGAGCGTTTCCGCTACTTCATCAAGGTTCCGGAACTCGCTTCGTTCTATTCCGAGATCACCGACTTCCGTACCGCAGCCGACATCGGCATCGACCGTCCGGAGAAGAACGAGATACTGCACAACATACCCCCGACGCCCGACCAGAGGGAGTTCATACAGAAGCTCATCGAGTTCGCCAAGACCGGCAATGCCACCGTACTGGGCCGCCCGCCACTGAACGAGAGGGAAGAGAAGGCGAAGATGCTCATCGCCACCGACTACGCCCGGAAGATGTCGCTCGACATGCGGCTCATCGATCCGCTCTCCTACGGCGACGACAAGGACAACAAGGCCACCCATTGCGCCGATATGATTGCGAAGTATTACAATAAATACGCCGGGCATAAAGGCACTCAGTTCGTTTTCTCGGACTTGGGAACCTACAAGCCCGACCAGTGGAATCCGTACAGCGAGATCAAGCGCAAGCTGGTGGAGGATCACGGCATCCCCGAAGACCAGATACGTTTCATTCAGGAAGCCAAGACCGAGAAGAAGCGCAAGGCGATGATCGAGGCGATGAACGAGGGAAAGATACGTGTTCTCTTCGGCTCTACTGAAATGCTGGGCACGGGAGTCAACGCCCAGAAGCGGTGTGTAGCCATCCATCATCTCGACGCACCGTGGCGGCCTTCGGACTTGCAGCAGCGGGACGGCCGGGGCATCCGAAAGGGCAACGAGGTGGCCAAACTCTATGCGGACAACAAGGTGGACGTGATAATCTACGCCGTGGAGAAGTCGCTTGACAGCTACAAGTTCAACCTGCTTTACAACAAGCAGCTTTTCATCACCCAGCTCAAGCAGAACAACATGGGTTGCCGTACCATCGACGAGGGAGGCATGGACGAGAAGGGAGGCATACCTTTCTCAGAGTACGTAGCGGTGCTTTCCGGAAATACCGACCTGCTCGACAAGGCACGGTTGGAGAAGCGGATTGCCGGCATGGAAGGGGAGCGCAAGGCCTTCCAGCGTGGCAAGGGGGAATCACGCATCAAACTGGAAACTTTCCTGGCGAACCGGGCAAGCAACGATGACATCATCGCCCGTGTCAGGAAGGACAAGGCCGCCATCGAGAGCCGTATGCAGTACGACAAGGAGGGCAACAGGCTCAACCCCTTGAAGATTGACGGCGTGGCAGGCGATGATCCGAAAGTGATTGCCGCCAAGCTCCACGAGATAGAGGACAGGGAACGCACGCACGGCCAGCCGAAAGTCATCGGCTCGCTCTATGGCTTCGACATCGTTGTCAAGACCGACACCACCGTCAAGGACGGTCTGGACTTCTGCGAGAACCGTTTCTTCGTGCGAGGTGAAGGCAACTTCCTCTACAACTATAACAACGGCCGCTTGGCGGTCGATCCGAAAACCGCCTGCCAGAACTTCATCAACGCCTTCGACAGCATCCCCCGCCTGATAGAGAAATACACGAGGGACAACGAAGCCATTGAGAAGGAACTCCCCGTCCTGGAACAGGTCGTCGGGGAAGTCTGGAAAAAGGAGGACGAGCTGAAGCAGCTCAAGGCCGACCTTGCCGCTCTCGACCGCAAGATCCTGCTCTCCCTCAAATCAGTGGATGCGCAGGAAAAAAGCACCGACGGAGTAATCGAAGTCGTGCCCTCCCAACCGGTAACGCCCGACGGACAGGATAACGCCCCCGCCGCCGGCATACCCGTCGCCGATGCTCCGCCCGGCAGTTCCTCACCGGGCAGTGTCCCCACACAGGACACGCCCCCTGCCGAGCCTTATGTCCACCGGATGCCCGACTTCCTCGCCGACAGGCAGCGCACTCCGCCCAAACTAAGCGGAATGCCCAAAAGCATCAGCATCAAAGAGGCAATGGGAGCGCCCGGCGGCAAGCTCGTCATCGGAGGCGTCCCCAAGTCCGGCAACAAGGACGATCCCGATCCTGACCGGCCCGAAAAGCCCAAACCCAAGCTGAAGTTATAGCTCCTGTAACCGAAGCCATAAAAACAACCCCACTCCGCCGGCTTCCCATGAAACAGCGGAGTGGGGTTTTATACTATACAGACAACCGACATTTTACCGCCGTAAAATTTACGGCGGTAAAATGTCGATTTCCCTGAAGTTAAAAAAACATATATTATTCCTTATATATACTCAAATCCTTGTTTAAAACAAAAGAAGTATCTATATTTGCAGTGTCATCGCTCGAAGAACGAAGGACTTGGTTGCCCGCATTACCGTAAATGCGGTTTTTTTATGCCCTTATTTTTCCCTGTTTATATATTTGTTTTGGTAATAAGGTTGATTATCGCAATCAACACAAAATCCTGTAATTAATGCGTAATCCGGTTGTATGTATTCAACTATAACAATATATTGTTTACCTCTATACCAATAATAGTCACGGAGAGTTCCGTCATCTTCAATATACCGAAAATAAGTAATACGCTTATCTTCTTTATTCTCTAAAATAGGTCTTATCCAATGTACCCTATTAGCTCTTTCTTCACGAAATTCTCTTATTTTTCTGGAAGTTTTATACTTTCCACCTTTAATAGTACGAGTAATTACGTGAACAAACTTCTCATAGTATTGCTCAAAATCAACAGGAAGATTGTCTTTTTTGCTATTTTTATACAAATACGGTTTCACTTTTAAAGGAGTACCATCAATAATTACGGTATTCTCAAAAAAATCCCGATGAAAAATGGCATGAAGTTCATCCATTTTTTCTTGTTCCGTTTCTGCAACCCCGTCTGCAAAATACGGTTTTAAAGCTCCTAATTCATCTGCTACTGTCATTGCGCTTACGAGGTTGGTGATCAAAAATATTAAATTTGATTTCTCCCGGTTCTGTACCTTCATCCAAAACATAACCAGATTTCATTTCAATATAGTTGATCAGTTCTTTTTTTGCCAAGCTGCCATCTTTCTTCAAGTGAAGACCTCTCGCTTTATAAGTTACTGCACCTATGAAAAAATCTGCTAACTGTATAAATTGTGATTCATGGGAACGTATATGCTGAAAAGAAAGAAAAGGCGATTTACCATGAAACTTATTAGAGAAGACCTCTTGGATTTTATTAAGTTTTGCACGTCCTTTCGTATCTTTTATATCCAAAAATACACGGTAATTATTCATTGCAGAAGGATTAGTGTATGGATTGACAAGCAAGTAATAAATCATTTTATAGTAAAAATTATCATGCTCGCCGTTGTTGAAAGACAAATTGTCTAAACGGTCTTTGTACTTAACAAGAATACATCTGAACTCCATGTTTGAGTCAAAAAAGTAATCTATAAGTTCTTTATACATATCAATATGGGTGTTACTGATTGTATTCCATTTTATCTCATGTAAAATATTATGCCCTCGCTTAATCGCTTTTATGCATTGTTTCATTTCTTCAGTCTGCTCCTTTGGCACCTTTATATAACCAATACACATGACAGGAAAATGATCATGTTCTAAATGACAGCTTTCATCTATATAGAATGTAAATTGTTCTTTATTCATAAGGTCGCTATATATTATTCTTTCCAATTATAATTACTGAATTCTCCATTTTCTCACTTCGGGTAATACTTGCTTATCTATCTTTACATTGTATAAAGTAAGAGGATTTAGTGTATTCCATAATGGCAATGCTTTGTTTGTACCGTATATGTTCTCAACCATCGCTCCAAGTAAAGCACGCACCATTGGAGGATATTTTTTTGCAAGTATAAGTAGCTCATCCCTATCTTTTTTATTCAAATTCTGAATAATAGTCATTATACACTTACATGATTGGCTGGTAGTTGTATCCGGTATCTCTTTTATAAACTTAATGGCATCCAATAGCTGCAATAAAGGTATATTTTCCTTTGTTATGGGATTAGACTGAATCACGAAACTAATCGTGAACATTCCTCTTACCGTTTTGTTTTTACGTACATTTGTGCCAATTTGGATGATATTCGGCACTTGTGTAGTCAATCCTAATCGATTAAAAGCTAAGTATCCAGTCATATAACCAATAACTTCTCCATCCTTCTCAAGAAAGTCTTTTACAACTTCTTCTAACTTAGGCTTTAGCATTCCAAAAACACTTTTTTTAGGTTTATAGAAGCGTCCTTTTGAGATTTTGGCAATAATACCTTCAGCTACTAAGCGATTTAAGATTTTGATAACTCTTTCACTCCGTTCTGGAGACAAATTTAAATCTTGATATGTAAAAACATAATCAGACTCAAAATTTTCAATTCTTTGTCGAATTTCCTTTATCATTACCGTCTTTCTTCAATAGTTATGTCCTGCTAATAAGATTATTACCACGAGGTTGTATTAATGACATTTTTAAAGTACTTGCTATTCTTTGTCTTTCATCATATTTTACATAATTATTGTACAAATATGATTTAACACGTGCTTTTAGTATTCTTAATGCCACAGGATTATTCTCAAACTCTTTATATAATAATCTTAACTCGGGTATTGATAATTTCCCATAGCACGTCTTTATTGAAAATGATATTAGTTTCGCAGCAGGAGTATTCAATTCATTTGCTACATCATCAAAAATAGGTTTAAGATCTCTATTCCCTACTGAATTGATCACCTTTGAGAAAATACCCAAGCAAAAATTAAAAGACATTAATTGAAAGAATAAATTTATTCTTTCAGCAATTTCTGATTTAGAATCAGCCTTTTCAACTTTACTCTGAATAGAAATAGTCAATTCTTCTTTAGTGCTTTTGACTATTTTCCCCAAAAAACCTATAGTTCTAAAAGCAGTTAGATACAACTCCTTTATCATTTCATGTAACTTTTGTTTTGAAATAGAACCTTTCCTATTTTTAATAATTTGTCCTACAATTTCCAATGATCTAACAGCTTGATAGAAAGATATAATTTCAGAAGGCATATTTTGATAATCTTCTTCGTAAGTATTATCTTTCATCTGCAATTCTAACTTATCCCTACTTTCTAAGCTTTTCTCACGTTCCTGTATGGGATCTGTATTAGATCGGATAATATCATCTTTAAATTCCTGAATAATATCTTTTATTAATTCATTAAATGAACCATTCCTTTCAAGGGTTATAGGCTCAATATCATCAAATGGAATCATTGATGCTAATATTGTTTCATCTATTAAAAATGAATCTTTTGAATGATGTGCAACAAAAATCAGAATATTAGCATATTTATCAACCTGTATATTTTTACATAAATATTGTATTATTTTCCTTCCTTTTTCTTCTGTTAATATTGTTGCAATCTTTTGGGCAACAAGAAAATAGAAAATATAATTATAGCCAAAATGAAACCATTCATCTTCATCATAGACAAGAAGACCGGATCCTAATAGTTTATCCCTCACTTCGGTAAAAGAAGGTGCTATATAATTAGCTGAATAATTTTTATGAAACTCTTGAAATTCAATATCAGACAACGATTTTTTCTTTTTATCAAACAAAGAAAATGCTAATTCTGACAAATAATTTATATAAGTATCAATATCTTCATTTTTGATTTTAGCCTTTGCCGCTAAAGCGAAATGTATTAAAGACTGATAGCAATATCCATATGAAGTTTGTTCATAATTGTTAGGTTTTACTAAATTCATTGATTGAAGAATGGATAATACAAATATAGGATAGGAAGGTATTAATTTATCTCCCAAAAAAGTTTGAACTTGTTCATATGAATCTTTTGTTTTTTCTAAAAAAATCTGTTCTGTAATACTATATGGATTTTCCTCATTTAAACGATGATAATTTTCTATTAATTTATTTCTTTTCTTGTGACCAAGGGGTAGTATCTTACCACAAAAAACATCTTTAGTGGTAGATTCTAAAACAGAAATAATATTATATATAGAAGAAGTTGTAATGATAATTCTCGAAAAACGATTCTCGAGCTTTTTTAATAATTCTAAGATTGATTTATTATTCAACTCTGCCGAATTAAGATTATCTATAAACAATATCTTACATTCGTTAGAATATTGACTATATTCTTCAAATGATTTATTTTCATATTGTTCTATAAAGGCTTTTTCTAAAGGTTTATCTATTTCCATCTTCTTAAAGCATTTCCCATTAATCAACAATGGGAATTTTTGATGTAAAATAGAGTCAAGATACATCATATTAATCAAGCTGGATTTACCAGATTGATTTTCTCCTTCAAGCAATACTACTTTGTAATTTGAACTCCCTATAAAAATAGAACTGTCAACATAATTCTCATATAATTCTTTCTTTAAATCATTGGTTTTCTCAATGTCAGGATATATAAATATATCTTTCAATTTGATTTTTTTATCATCATTGAAAAATAAAGGCAGTTTCATATCATTCAAAGAAGACAAGAAGGCCTGATTTGAATGAAAATCAAGATTGTTATGTCCTATTTCTTTTAATGAAAACTTTTGTTCCTCCTGTTGTGAGTAGATAGTTCCATTCCAATGAAATGGATAATTAAATCCAATCCTATTTTCTGTGTTTATGATGAACACTTGAAAACCTGAATGAACTTTTTTTGCTTGATTCATTTGTAATGCCTCTCCTGCAAAAATATAGCACTCCTTATGTGTGTTTAAGTCCGTATGAATCATTCCTTGCCTTTCATGTTCATGTCCATAAATAACTACATCAGAAAAGCTATTGATCAGTTCGGAAAATTCATGCTTATTATTTTCTTCTGTATTAGGATTTAACCAAGATGAATGATGATGAAAAACTGATATATTTATCGTTGCTTTTGTATTAATAGTCTCTTCTATATTTTTTATAGGATAGAAAAGACTACCAACATTTTCATTAATAGAAGACATCCAAGCTGTATTAAAAGAATGAAAAATAACAACCTCTTTTTGTATATCATCTATATATTCCTTGTAAATACATGGTTTGGTTTCTTGTCCATTAATCGAGCTTTCAAAATTCCAAAAAGGTTCTTGCACGATAAGACATTGTTCTATAACACTATTATCATCACCAATATAATCATAATTCATATTTTTTATAGCATTTTTTCTCGCCTGTCTATCCATATTGAAATTGCAATCATGATTTCCGGGAGTAAAAATTATTTGTTCATAGACCTTATCTTTATACAATGTTTTAAGTAAACTTCTTATTGAATTCAAAAACTTTGAAGCCAAAATATATTCTTCTTCACTACCAGAGTAAACAACATCACCTGTAAACACTATATATATGCGATCACATTCTTCATATATCGTTTTGACGGAAGCAACAAGAGATGAAAACTCACTCAAAATCCAATCAGTGGCACTTTTTATGTGAGAATCTGTAAAGTGTAATATTCCTAATTTCATAAATGACAGTTTTTGCAAAGGTAAAAAAACGCCCAGTTTTTACGCCACAAAACTGGAATATTTTTAAGTGCATACATAAAAAATGATACCCCTCCGGACCGCTGTCCTTTGAAGTATCACCATTCGAACAAGAAAAGAAACTTCATCCTGTTTCACAACTGTATGAAGTCATTGCCATGACAAACACCAATACGCAGTTTGGGATTTCCTGCCTCACGGCAGTAGTTTCACCGGTACAAAGCAAAAACATGGACTTATTCTTTCGGCAGCGGATAGCTCTCGGACAGTTTGTCCTCACGTGCCTGCCGTTTTATCTCGTTCTCGTCGAAGTTGTTGCGGATGAACTCGTGCAAGTCCGACTCCTTGTAATATGTCTTGTGATATATCGAATAGAACTTCAACACCCCGTTATTCCGGTATCGTTGCAGCGTGCGTTTGCTGATGCGCAACAACAGGCATACTTCCTGATTGTCGTACAGACGCTCTCCGTTCAGGTAGTTCAGGTGCTTTTCCCTCGTTTCCGCCTTGTCCAGCTTCCGTGAGATGCGGTACAGCTCACCCATGATACGTTCCATCCATGCTTCAAATTCCGTTTTATCTACTAACATACGCTTTCCTCCTTAAAAGTTCCCGATAACATAATAGCTCTGGTTATCGGATGATTTCAGAATGATTTCTTTCTCACGCATGAACCTGATGTAGCTTTTCGCCGTACGTTCCTTCACTTCCAGTATCGACTGGATTTCTTCCGCAAGCTCCACATAAGTAACAAAGCGCCTCCGGCTGAATACCTCTTTGGCCACCGCTACAAGCTCATCCTCTTTGCGCTTGTCCTTTTCCTCTTTCGGCTTTTCGCCCAGATAGACGTGCATTGGAAAATCCAGTGTAAGCTGCCCCCTAAAACCAAGCGATTCTGCCCCCTTGTGCTAAAATAATCCTACCCCCTTGATTCCAATATAAAAATACCCCTGCTTAGCAATGCCCGGCAGGGGATTTTTCGTAGATTTGATTCCCGTCTTGACCGGTGGGATAAAATCATTTCTACTATGACAACAAAGATAGCAAACATCCTCCAATGTTACGCATTGGGGATGGGGATAAAGCAGATAAGCAGGAGCTTTGAGCTTTCCCGCAACACGGTGCGCAGATATGTGCGCCTGTTTCAAGAGTGTGGTATACCGATAAAGGAGTTGGCCGCCATGCCTTCCGCTCGCATCCAGGAAATGTTCTCTGAAGGTGTTGGCCGTAACAGGGAACCGTCACAACGCCAGCTTGAGCTTGAGGCACTCCTTCCTGAGTATGCTGCCCGGCTTAGCCGCCGAGGCGTAACAGTGAAAACCCTGTACGAAGAGTACCGCGAGACCCATCCTGACGGATACAGACATGCCAGTTTCGGCAACTATCTCATGCGTTACCGTATGGTGACACATGTCGTAGGCCATGTCGAGCATTATGCCGGAGACCAGATGTATATCGACTTCGCCGGTGACAAACTGGAAGTCGTTGACAGTGAAAGCGGTGAATGTCGCAGCGTTGAAGTGTTCGTGGCCATACTTCCGTGCAGCCACTATACCTATTGTGAGGCGGTCTGGTCCCAGTCAAGGCAGGACTTGATTAAGGCGTGTGAGAACGCGCTTCATTTTTACGGCGGGGTTCCGATGGCGATCGTACCAGACAACCTCAAATCGGCGGTAACCCGCAGCGACCGTAACGAGCCGGTAATCAACGAGGAGTTTGCGGCATTTGCCGAACACTACGGATGTACCGTATACCCCACACGGGTACGTCATCCAAAGGACAAGGCCTTGGTGGAGAATGCCGTGAAGCTGCTTTACCGATCCGTCTACGCTGACATCGAGGGTCTTGTATTCCACTCGCTGGAGTCTCTGAATGCGGCCATATCCGAATCGCTCTCGGCCTTCAACGGACGCAGGATGAGCGGGCGTCCCCAGTCCAGACGGGAACAGTTCGAGCAGATTGAGTCCGACTGCCTCCGCCCGCTTCCCGCCATACGCCATCAGATGAAAGAGCGACGCTCCGCAACAGTAATGCGTAACGGCTATGTCACCTTCAGGCTTCACCATTACAGCGTACCGAAAGAGTATATAGGCAAACGTGTCGAGATTGTCTATGATGCGGACACGCTGGAAATATATCATGGCCTGCGTCTGGTGACCACACACCAGCGCGATGACACGCCATACTCCTATACGACCAAGGATGCCCACGGACTGCCCGGACGTCATGGAAGTTATGAAAAGGATCTGGAACAGATTTACGAACGGGCCGGCCAGACAGATAACGTCCTGCGGCTGTATCTGCGCAAGGTGGCGGAACTCAAGAAGTATCCTCCCGCGGCGTTCCGTTCATGCAGAGGCATCATGGCGTTGGAGAAGACCTTCGGGCTGGAACGGTTGGTGGCGGCAAGCGCATGCGCCACGCAACTGCGCCTATACGGATATCAGGAGATAAGGCGGATCCTTGAACGCGGGGATGATGCAGACTTCCTGTCAAAAGACGACATCGACGATGAGGTCCCCGTAACATCTATCCACAAAAACATCCGCGGAGCAGCCTACTTCGCACAATTAAAACATTTAAATAGAGACAACAATGGAAACAAATAATCTTACCGCACCGATAGCTGTCGAAAAAGACCGCAACACGTTGACAATCGAACTGATGAACCGTATGAAGCTGCACGGCATGGCCGCCGCCTTCACTGAAAGCCTGACCTCCACTATGGCAGAAACAATGACAATCGACTCTTTCCTGCACATGTTACTTGCCAGGGAATGGGACTACCGTGCCAATGCAGCCATCCAACGCCTTATACGCGGGGCGGCGTTCCGCTACAAGGCCTGCCTCGAGCAGATAGACTATGCAATCCCGCGTGGCCTTGACCGCAATCAGATGGAGCGGCTTGCATCGCTGGAGTTCATCCGCAAGGGACAGAACCTCTTCATCACAGGGTCATCCGGTACCGGGAAGAGCTTCCTTGCCACAGCAATGGGGTATGAAGCCTGCAAGAAGGGCATACGGACATATTATGCGAATGCTCCGAAACTTATGGGTACGCTTAAGGTGGCAAAAGTAAAAGGCACACTGGAATCGGAACTCAAGAGAATCGAACGGAGCACGCTGCTCATATTGGATGACCTCTTCCTTGTGAACCTTGATGCCAAGGAACGCCCCATCCTGCTCGATATAATAGAGGACCGACATGGGCGCAAGTCCATCATCATCACCTCGCAACTGCCAACGGACAATTGGTATGATGCAATCGGAGACCCTACAGTAGCAGATGCCATTATGGATCGTATTATACATACGGCGCACCGGATTGAGCTGACAGGAGAAAGTGTCCGTAAAATGGCTGCATACAGAGGGAAATAAACTAAAATAATAATAACCCCATCGGTCAAGACTTTTTAAGGGGGCATTGTTGAATGTTTTAAGGGGGTAGAATCGCTTGGTTTTAGGGGGCAGCTTACACTGGATTTTCCAGACTTTACACATAAAGTAGATATAATGCGAAAAGGAAAAATGAAAATTTTCAAAAACGCAATAAGATCTTTTATTAAAGAGTTTAAATCTTATAACATAAATGAGATTGAGGATATTAAGATCCAAGAGTTTATAAATATTCATAAGTTAAATATTCAAGATATTGAGGAGCTTTATACAGAAGCATGGTCTCGAAGAAGTTAAATGAGTAAAAGAAATATTGTAAAATCGAGAAGTATAACTATCTTTACCCCAGTATTCTCCATGAGCAAACTACCGCAAAAGCACGTAGCAAATTAGTGGGTTAAATCATGGGATATGCTTGAAGCTAAAAATATAAAGTTTTAAATATCAGCGTGGTAACTCTCTTAGGAGAATCCCAGGCGGATCACTGAAAAGCTGGACAAAACCAGACAACGAAAAGAAAACTCCCACAATACCAATATATTGTAAGAGTTTTTTCTTTGTATAGCGTCCATGACCCAAGATCTAAAAAAGGTCACAGAAAGACACGCTTTCGTGACCTAAAATCAACGCAAAAGAGTAACCATTATATCCAATAATAAAGCCTCACCAGATGAAAAACGATTACTTCAGCTTCAAAGAGTATCAGAAAATATAATATACTCCCATTCTAGCCCTCCAGCATGCTTATGTTTAGGATCATTTTTACAACACAAACAGATTGCCGAGCTTATACTATATTTTTCAGCAGCTTCTCTAAATGTATTAAAAATCTCTCCTGTAGTGATACATCTTATTTTCCTGCTTCTTTGTTGTATCGTATTCTTCAATTTGCAACTTTTACAGCCACTTCTCCGCAATAAATTTCCCGGATATGCCTGCCAAGTCTTACCACATGCACTACATTGTACCACTATAGGTTTATGCCTACTTACATAGGTTCCTATAATTTTAATTGTAGGTAATAGCTTTGCGATTTCCTTAACAAAATCATCATGGGTCCTCCGTGCTTTATTGGCACATTTTGGACAGCCGGTTCTATTATGTTTCGCTACAAGATGATAGGGTTGGGTAGACCATATATAGCCGCATACTTTACATTTTATTCTTATAGAAGTATCAATATTGATATATTCTGCCAGAGGGATAATATTGGGCTGTAATAAATTTAATCTTTCAACAAAGTCATTTTTTTCTCACTCACTTGTACCAAGGTCCGAATTTAATCCGAATTCGGAGAGGATCTTTTTTGTTATTTCAATCAGTTTATCTGTATTACGGCGAGAAACAAGATCGCAATGTGTCACCAAGCAATTATCGAAAGGAACTGTTGCATCATCATAGTGGTCGTATATAGTTATGAGTTTGATACCTTTATCTTTGCACAATAGATGCTTTTCCCAGTCTTTCGCTACTATATTTTTATGCCAGTGCCACTAACCGGGTTCTACGGCTACTTCTAAATCAGGCACATATATGTCTAATTCAACCCCTATCACCGTTTTTTCTCTTGACATGACTTTAGATTCGCCCAGAATATGAGCAAATGAGTGATTGAAGCGGCATCAGTGTATGATTGTTTATATACGTTGCACCTTCGCTGGCTACAAGATTCGGATCGATTTTATGGAGACGTTCCAAAAATATCTCCATTGTCAAACGCTGAGACGCTCCTTTCTGGGATCGTCCACATTCCGGACATCCCCTGCCACTAAGAACATGTGCAGGAGTGATATCACACTCATGTCCACATTTCAAGAATCTGAATTTAGTTTTTTCGAGTGCCTTCGCATACCGACCAGTTATGATAACGTCATCTCTCTGGGATTTTAAGTCTTTCACAAACTCTGAATGAGATTTCAGTTTGACTCCGGCACACTTGGGACAGCCATGACCGTGCAATAGACTTCCTGCCCTTGGTGACCATTCACAACCACATTTGTCGCATCTTACAGCAATTTTAGAGTTGTAATCCTTGTATATTCCCAAGACAGTAACTTTTAAATTCTTTGCTTTCAATTCATGACAGAAGTCTATATGATTTTTTTTCTTTGCCATATGACTAAAACCGGTCAAGTTATAAACTAAATGATATTCATCAAGCCGGTAATTATCTCAACCTGAATTTTACCATCTTTCTTGCAGCACATTTCTCAGTCAATTCTTCTATAGTCTGAGTTGCATATTGTTCTGATAGCCCTATTTCAGCTGCCAACGTAATGACGTCAGCAAGTGCAAGCTCTCCTTTTCCATTAATAGTCGTGGTATGGTAACCATTAAAACCGTTACTTAGCAAAAGGTCATAAGCCAGCGAAAGTTTCCATGATCCGTTAACCCATTGGAAAAATAAGTTTTTGGCATAATCATCCCTATTTGAAATCAATACATTGAAGTGATAATATATTATCATTTATTTCATCTTCCCCAATATCTTAGGAAACTGCCAAAAGAACAACAGCGTACAGCAAATTGCAGCCGTAGCATCAGATATAGCCTCAGCTGCATATACTCCGATCACTCCCATATAATGCGGCAGTATCAGTGCTAACGGAATCAACAGAATGGCCTTGCGGAGCAAAGCGATAAAAATGGATATCTTAGCCTGCCCCAATGCAACAAACATATTCTGACAGGCACGTTGCAAGCCGAATATGGTCATACCACCTAGAAAGACAGGCATAGTCCAACGAATCGTTCCTATCAACCTTTCATCACTTGTAAAAGCAGATGCAATCGTTGAAGGGAACAAGATCATAAGTAGCATCAGAATCAGATTAAAAGAGAACATGGTGATCAGTGCAATACGGAAACAGTCCTTCACACGCTGCTTATCATCATGGCCATAATTGTAACTTACAACCGGAATAAAGCCTTGCGCAAACCCCGTCAGCGGTACACTGGCAAACTGCATCGAAGTCTGTAATATCGTCAACGCACTAACGTAAATATCTCCAAAATCTTTCAAGCTACTATTCAGCACAAAGCCCACCAAACTCTCTGTACTGGCCATAATGAACGGAGATACTCCCAGCCCCAGCATCGCAATAACAATCCCTCGGTTTAACTTCATATAGCGCCTCTCCAAAGGCAGAGAAGCCTTCCGGGAGAACAGGAAAGACAGTACCCATGCGGCACTGCAAGCCTGAGAAATCACCGTAGCCAAAGCAGCACCTTTCACCCCCATATCAAACCAGAAGATAAATATAGGATCAAGAATGATATTTAATAAAGCTCCGATTAAGACAGAGCACATGGCAATGGCAGGACGCCCCTGCGCATTGATAAAGGAATTCAGCCCGGTGGAAATCTCCACAAAAACAGTTCCCAGCAAATAAATGGAAAGGTAATCGACCGCATAGCCCAATGTATGTTCCGAAGCGCCTGTAAAGAGCAGGATAGGCTCCATGAAGGTATAGGCAATGAAGGAAGTAATTAAAGTAAATAGAATCAGCAAGGTAAAACCATTCCCCAATATCTTTCCGGCACGCTGGCGGTCACCTTGCCCGAGGGCTATGGCAGCCAGTGGCGCACCACCTCCACCTACAATTGCTGAAAAAGAAGAAATCAATACCACGAGAGAAATTGTTACCCCTACGCCTGCCAATGCATCCGTCCCAATACCCGGTATATGTCCGATATAGATACGGTCGACAATGCTATAAAGCAAATTGACGAATTGTGCTGCTACTGCCGGAAGCGCCATTTTGAAAACCAGTGGTAACATACGCTCGGTTCCCAGACGTTCTTCATATTTATTGATCATCGTGATTCTTCTTTTCTAAAAACAAGTGCAAAGGTATGAGAATTTCCACTCGCCCCAAAGGTAATGCGTGCGGCTTTTCCAAGAAACGGAAATAAATCATTTCCGTGTTTATTATTCATAAATCAAATATTCCCAGTCGAACTGTTTTCATGCTCTCATGTTCTTGTATAATATAAAAGCATAACAATGAATATAGATTCTCTTTTTGATCTAAGCGGAAAAGTAGCCATAGTGACCGGTGGTGGAGATGGCATTGGAAAAGGAAGTTGCGAAACACTCGCGCACTTCGGAGCTTCCATAGTGGTAAGTGATCTGGTACTTGAAAAAGCCCAGGCTGTTGCAAATGAAATCGTTAAGAATGGAGGTAAAGCGATTGCTGTAGCCTGCAATGTGCTTAATGACGCAGACTTAGTAAACCTGGTTGATAAAGCTGTCGCAGAGTATGAAACGGTCAATATCCTGGTCAACAATGCCGGTGGAGGAGGTGGCGGACGGGAGAATCCCTTCCAGATAGACATTGCTTACTTCAAGAGGGTATTCAACCTCAATCTATTCAGTGCATGGCGTTTATGCCAGCTTGTTGTACCTCACATGGCTGAATCGGGTTATGGAAGCATCATCAATATCACATCGATGGGCAGTATTAATAAAAGTCCGAATATGAGTGCTTATGCCTCTTCCAAAGCAGCCCTGAACCACATGGCAGGTAATCTTGCATTCGACTTCGGTCCGATGGGAGTACGTATCAACAACGTAGGTCCCGGAGCTACCAGAACCCATGCCTTATCTACAGTGCTGACTCCCGAAATAGAAGCAAAGATGCTGGAACATACTCCCATAAAACGTCTGGGCGAGGTGAGTGACATTACCGGAGCAGTACTCTATTTTGCCGCACCCGTCTCGCAATGGGTTAGCGGACAAACGCTGTTTGTAAACGGAGGGGGTATTCAGACACTCGATTGATATTTACAGATAATTCAAATCATAATTGGACATATAAAACAATGCAGCTATTCTACTAAAAGAATACTGCACTGCCTAAATAGAAATTAGCGATCCGATTTAAGTTTCTTCACCTCCTCCACGAGTTTTGAAAAGGATCTATCCCTTTTACGCTTTTCATGTTCGGAAGTGGAGAAATGCCACACTTCCCGTCGAAGTTTCTGATAACTCTCATAAACCTTACGGTCCAATATACCACTACTTACCGCTTCTAAAACGGCACATCCGGGTTCGCTGATGTGCTTGCAATCCTTGAAACGACACGATACAGCATAATCGGAAATCTCCAACACCTCTGCAAGAGAATCGGTATCATCAATGGCCAAACCAAATTCCCGGACACCCGGAGTATCGATTAATACCCCTGAACCGTCCATCAATACCATCTCCCGACGAGTGGAAGTATGTCTTCCTTTTCCCGTGGACAGGCTGATATCAGACGTTAACAATACCGATTCCCCACAAAGCGCATTCACCAGAGAACTTTTCCCTACCCCCGAAGAACCGACAAACACAACCGTTTCGCCGGCCGATATAGACTCCTGCAATTGGAGAATCGTCTGAGGTTGATGGATACTTGTAAAAAACACCGGTATCTGACGGGCAATGTGCCTGATCTGTTCTTCGACTTTCTGCCTATCAAACCCTAAATCAGCCTTGTTAAATACCAATACAGGATTGATATTCTCTTCCTGCATCTGAACCATGAAACGCTCGGCTCTGCGAACATTGAAATTATCATCAAGACTTTGCACGATAAATGCCTTGTCGACATACGAGGCAATGGCCTGTTTGTCGGAAACCGTTCCGTTTTTCTTGCGATATAGCGTCCGTTCACGAGGCAGCATATCCACTATAATCCCTTTATGTTCGTCGAATGGTTGAAAAAGTACCCAATCACCGGTACAAGGGAGTTCAAAGTCTGATTTTCCATACATCATATTCCCCGTCAGTTCACACTGAAACAGACCGTTTTCTGAAACAACCTCGTAGCATGTACGGTGTACGAATGAATCATAGCTCTATCTTTTTTGCGATGAAAAATGTATAACCGTAGAATGCTTTATACTTGCTGTACAGTTCTTCTTCATCAAACTGAAGCGAACTGAATTCTTCAGCAATCTTATTTCCCGCATATTTATGAAGGAAGATTTTCTGAGCTTCAATCTTTGCAGCAAAGTAATGCTCTGTCCAGCAATTCTCCGGCAAAATAAATGTAGCGACGGGAAGATAACCAGCTTTGTGTATCTTGGCTATCTGATTGGGAATCGTATCTATTTCAGGATACGCATTCACCCAGAAGTCATTGATTTCCGCAGGACGCTCGTCAGTAAACCACGAACTTTCAGAAACGGCAATATATCCTCCCGGCTTCAAATATCTACGCCACTCATTCAATCCCCGTTCAAAACCAATATTATAAATGGCTCCTTCCGACCAGATCAGGTCTAATTCCTCACTCTGAAAAGGAAGGTTATCCATAGAACCGACAATGCCTTTCACTCTGTCCTGCAAACCTGATTGCTTTGCATTGTGATTGAAGATATCAATAAAGTCGGGAAAAAGGTCAAGTCCGGTAATCTGTCCGGTAATATGCCCGGCCAATACCATTGTCTGTCCTCCTGTTCCGCAACCGATGTCGGCGATAAGGGACTTGTCGGTAAGGCTATCTATAAAGCTCAGCGCTTTCAGTGTTACGTCAGGACTTCCGGGCCCTTGGCGTTCCATATTGGAGAAGAAGTCACAGATTAATTGAAGTTCGAAATCGTGAATTGTTTTATTTTCGTTACTCATTTTCTTAATGTATTTTGCATACACGGAAAGCATAACAATGCCTTCATCATTGTACGCAGATTAAACTTGAATTATAATAATAGAAAACTACTCTCGAAAGGAGTTATCCGAGAGTAAACGAAAGGACAATCTGTATCAAAAACACAGATTGTTTATTAAACCAAATCCGATTTAAATGTCTTTGTCATGGTGCAAAGATAAATAATATTTTGATTTACAACAAATTTCGTGTATTCTTTTCACCCCTTCTTCACATAAACCCTGTGTGCTCCACGTCCGGCAGTATCAATGCCGGAATCCGGGAGGGCCGCCCATTCTTTCAGTTCATTCGTAGCAGTGGTGCGCAACAACCCGGTCAATTGCTGATATTCGCTGACAGTAAGAAAAGAATGTGACTCCAGATACTTTACCGCCAGTGCCAAACGCTGCTCCGGAGCATACTTTTGCGAAGAACGACGGGTTTTCCAAGGCGCCCGCTCCAACAGGCAGCGACCGTTGATGCGATACACCAAACTCATATCTACACGGAAATTGACTTTGCCTACCACGATGCTCTGTGCATTGCGATGCTTCGCTTTTTCTCCCGCTTCTTCCCGCTCCTTGCCTGTGCGCAGCATCAAAGCCGGAGTGAAAGTTCCGATGTCATCCAGTTTAACGGAGCGTCCCTCTGCCATCTGATGCGACATTTCGATGGCAAGTTGCTTCACAATTCCTATTATATCACCCACATTGAAGCCGCTGCTTTCCGACAGGTTGCGTGCCAGTTGTTCTGTTGAAACCTGGTCTATCATTGCAAAGCGTGGATAGAGAACGCGCTCGCCCGTCTTGTGAATGTCGGGCATTTCTTCCATTACATAGTATGCCATATCTTTTGTTTATCAGACATTAATAAAAAAGTTGTTCGCCATTAAAAGAAAAGCTGCTTTACATTGGGAGAAAAGTTGCTTTACTTATACTGCAAACTTTAGTCAGAAGTTACGGTTTTATAATCAGAACTTTCGGTTATACAATCAGAAGGTATGGTTTTACAATCAGAAGTTTCGGTTATAGTTTTCTCTACGGCAAAGGTAACTTTTACTTTAATGTAAAGCAAGTTTTTGACAGGGATAAAGGAAGTTTTTAGCGAACCTGCCATGCAAGCGGCGTTTGACGGATATATAATGAATTCGGCCGATGAAGTTGAAGGAATGATTGAAAAGATAGCAATTTCGGACAACTTCTTATAAAAAAATCATAGGGCATGAATATGCTTATACATTTCTCCCCTATAGCTTTTCACAGTATAGGGGGCCCTATTGTTTTAAGTTCGTCGTAGTCAAGACTCATTTCGTCATAAGCAACATGAAGTTTGTCTAATAACTCTTTATTGAAGGATATTTCGATTTACCTTTACCTCCGTAACCAGGTACTTTCAGACAAATTAAGTAGACTAAATTAAACTAAGTGATAGTATTTTTATTTTCCGAACCTCCATCACCAAGGAGTAAGACATAACAAGAATTGGGATACTGTTTACACAATATCCTCAGATTCATAAACGGAATGTAGACTTTGAAGATTGGGAAAAGGTATTAAGGATAGAATGCCAGGGAATCACTCCGGCTGATGTTTCGGATATGCTACAGACCATCAATATTCACGCAACAGAGTTAGAGTGAAATTGATAAGAATGGTATCATAGGTGTCGGATATAATCACAAAATATTCCCTAATCATTCATTATGGAAAAAGGAGAGTTCTACCAGATTACAACAATTATATGTAAGATGCCAGTTCGGGGTTCAATACATAGTTCTGATAGATCACGGCACTTCATTTCCGCTCCATTAAAATCTATGTTCGTTCTTTGAAACATTTGAAATATAACCAGTTAAAATTCAGACATACAGCTAGGCAAGGAAAGAAAAAGCAAAAATTAAGAGATCTGTAATAATAATATATAAAGAAAAGATTTACCTTTGCTCCCCCTAAAAAAGAAAGCCAAAACTAAGAAATAATTTAGTGTTTATGAATACAAAAGTCAAAGGATATATATTGGGAGCCGTTGCTGCCGCCACTTATGGTATGAATCCCCTCTTTACCCTTCCGCTATATAGGGAAGGTATGAATCCGGATTCCGTTCTTTTCTTCAGATATCTGTTCGCCATTCCCATCTTGGGGATTATGCTCAAAGCGAGAGGCAGAAGTTTTAGTCTGAAACGGAAAGAAATATTGCCATTAGTCATACTGGGATGGTTGGTCGCCATATCTTCTCTTACCCTATTTCAAAGCTATAACTATATGGAAGCCGGTATTGCCTCAACGATACTGTTTGTCTATCCGATTTTGGTAGCACTGATTATGGCTGTCGCCTTCAAAGAGAAAGTCACATTACAAACAGTCCTATGTATCTTTCTGGCTTTAAGCGGTATAGGGTTACTTTATAAAGGAGGTGACGGTACAACCCTCAGTCTGGTTGGCGTTGGGTTAGTCATGGCATCAGCCCTCTCCTACGCTATCTATATTGTGGGGGTAAACCGGCCGATATTAAAAGACGTGGCAACACTTAAAGTTACTTTTTATGTATTGCTTTTCGGCCTGTCGCTTTTTTTAGTTCGTGTAGACTTCGGGCAAAGCCTGCACGTTGTCGATAAATGGTATTTATGGGGGAATCTGATTGCATTGGCTATCTTCCCTACAGCTATATCCTTTCTCTGTACGACGCAAGCCGTGCAATACATAGGTTCTACTCCTACGGCTATCCTTGGAGCTTTGGAACCTGTCACGGCTGTATTCTTCGGAGTAACGATCTTCGGGGAAAGCCTGACACCGAGATTGTGTTGCGGAATTGTATTGATCATCATGGCTGTGACGTTTATTATAGCCGGAAGCAATATTACGACGCATTTGGTACGGTTCAGGAAGTTGTTTCCACGATTACCGCTGAAGCACCCCAAAAAATAGACAAAACAAGCTATCTGTTAGAATATCCCTCCAAATCTACATTTTGACCATAGATTTAGGGGATTTACGAAAAAAGAACTATATTTGTTCCGAATTCTTAAAGCAGATATTTTGGGCACAATTCTTAAATTTGTTATTGCTTAATATTAGCCTCACAAACCACAGGCTAATTTCTTTCGTTTGAGTAATCCTACTCGGACAGGTTTTTCATTTTATCATTTTTAGTATTAACTACATTGTCTCTGCAAGGCAATTGTAATTTGCAATTCAGACTTTTAGCAGGTTTCGCAGCAACCGCCTGAAAGTTATGGATGCGCTGAATGCGAATGGAGAATTTCGTAAAGAACATTAAGCAAGATATAGAAGTAGAAATCAAAAGAATTGAGCAACAAGATATTGATATCCTTGATAAGATAAAGCAAATAGTCGGCTTCATACAGACTTCACTCGCCCGACTAAAAGCAACCGTTGCGGATTATCAGTTTATCAATTCCGAGGAGGAAATTCTTTTCTTTAAAGTCCGGAAACCACAAATATCCGGTCTACTGATATTTTATATCCGTCTGTATCAGATTGAAAAGAACCGGATTGGGAAATCACCGTCAGCTCAATATAAATATTTGAAGGAAGAATACGAAAGTCTGAAGAACGTCTCTTCAGACAAGAATTTCTATAACTATTATCAATCCGGTAAAACCGACTCAGATCATCTGTATTTCATGAGAAAGCATTATGATATCCTTGCGGATGTTCACTGTCACTCGTTGGACAGAGATACTTCTTTTTCCACTTTGCATGATTCCAGCGTAGCAGAGATCTTAGCAAATAAGCAACTCACCCATTATCTCTCCACAGAGATTGATGCATTATCGGAAAAACTGCATCTTAAGTTCACCTCCATCATAGAAAGTAAACTATTACAATGGACTGAAAGTAAAGTTTCATTAGTAGAATTCATTTATGCACTATATGCCGGAAAGTGCTTTAATAATGGTAACACGAACCTGAAAGACATTGCTTTCTGCTGTGAAGCTCTTTTTGATATTGAGATTGGTGATTTCTACCGGATATTTCTTGAAATCAGGAACAGGAAGAAGAGTAGGACACAATTTCTGGATAAACTGAAAGAGAAAATAACCCAAATGATGGACAAACTTGACAAGTAAACAAAGAATATTTCACTGCGTCTTGTGACATCTTGTGAATTATGCAAATAGCTAATATCCAACTTTGCCAAAAAATAGCTTAACCCGCAAAGAAAGATAATAGCTTATTTATGGAGACAACAATTACATGGGAAGTAAAGGCGAAGAATCCCCCTTTATTAATTAAGAAGTGCAGTCACTGCGATAGTAACCGATTTTATTGTAGCGACAAGTTCAGGATGAATGCTCAAAAGAAAAATATAGATGTATGGTTGATTTACAGATGCGTGAAGTGCGACAACACCTGTAACCTCACTTTGTTATCACGTAGTAAACCGGATTTGATTGACAAGACATTATTCCATAGCTTTTCAATGAATGATAAAGATACGGCCTGGAAGTATGCTTTTTCTACAGAAATGGAGAAAAAGAATAGCCTGAGACTGGATTATGGTAGCGTAGAATATGTAGTCGTTCCTGATACCTCATTTGAAGATTTGCTGAATCTATCCAATGAGGTTATCAAAATCCACATCAAGTGCGAGTTTGAGTTTGATCTCAAATTATCATCATTAATCAGAAGATGCTTCTCACTCTCTGCCAATCAGGTGAAACGTATGTTCGAAGATGGTATAATTATCATTTCAGGCAACAAACCACCCCAAAAACATAAGGTGAAAGATGGAGATATGATTCTGATACAAAAAGAAGAATTAGATAAGTCTGTCAACCGTTCCCTCCATGATATAGGGTAAGGATCGACGTATTTTCTCAACAGGCCAGTTCCACCATTGTATCTGTTGCAGCTTAGCGATTGTCTCTTCCTCAAATCGCATCCGTATTTTCCTGGCAGGTGTTCCTCCTACTATGGTGTAGGGAGGAACATCTTTAGTTACCACTGCCCGGGCTGCGATGACGGCTCCATCTCCTATATGCACTCCTGCCATAATAACAGCTTCATAACCTATCCAGACGTCATTACCTATAATGATATCCCCTTTATTATCCCATGCTGAGGCTACATTTTTCTTATTCAATCCCCATTCTTCAAAGAATAAGGGGAATGTGTAGTTGGACAAGGATCTCAATGCATGGTTGGCACTGTTAAAAAGAAACTTTGCCCCACAGGCAATGGAACAGAATTTTCCGATAATCAAGCGGTCTTGATTGATAGGATAATGATAGAGAACATTATTCTTCTCAAATTGGGTCGGGTCATTTACAAAATCATTGTATATGGTATAATCACCAACTATAATATTCGGATTATTGATAATGGTATTCAGATAAATAGTCTGATAATCATTGGTACGTGGAAATGTTTTCGTATTCATTGTAATTACTTCTTTTTGTATGTTTAGTATTTTAATATCTTGTGACGGAAACGGTCACAATTAAGTTGGGCAACAAACTTAACTATTGCCCTATCATACTAAACGAAGCTATTTACAAAGTTGCCATTTCATTGTGATTAAAGACTATGGTTCATATCGCATAGCAAAGGTAGCAATTATTTCACTTCAAACTTCCCTTGCAACCTAATATCTTGTGAAGAGCTTCCCACCATTACAGCAAACGTACCCGGCTCTACTACGAAGTGATTATCCTTATTCCACAATCCCAACTCTTGCGGGGTAAGTACGAAATCAATCACTTTTTCTTCACCCGGTTCCAGATGGATACGTTCGAAGCCACGCAATACTTTTACATATGTAGTCACAGAACTCATCTCGTCATGCAGATAAAGCTGAACGACTTCATCTCCGGCTACTTTTCCTGTATTCTTCACTTTACAACTCAGCTTCACACTACCTTGTACACCAATGACCGGATTCTCTATCTTTAAATCACTATAAGCAAAAGTAGTATAACTCAAACCATATCCGAAGGGATAAAGCGTGCCGGTAACACGTACAAAACCTTTTGAATCAGAACCTGGTTTAAAAGGAAAAGCAAAAGGTATCTGCCCTACCGAACGGGGAAAGGTTACCGCCAATTTACCCCCCGGATTGTAATCACCGAAAAGTACTTGTGCCACAGCATCTCCCATAAATTCTCCCGGGAACCAAGCATGTACAATACCCGGAATATAACGCTCAGCCCAGTTGATGGTGGCGACACGTCCGTCTACCAATAACAAGATCACAGGTTTGCCCGTTGCGTATACAGCTTGTAACAGTTTTTCCTGTCGTCCGCACAAATCCAGATTGGTACGGGAATATTCCTCACGCACCGTCTTCTCATTTCCTCCCAGTACCATGATGGCTACGTCCGATTCCTCTGCCAAGGTTACAGCCTCATCCATCATAGCCTGTTCTTCCTGATCCAATGGTACTTCGTAAAGCTCACTCTCCGGAAAATATTTATCAATAATGTCTGTTCCTTTTGCATAGCGAACCTCTGCATCAGGCAAATACTCTTTTATTCCCTGATATACCGTCTTTATCGGAGCATTAGCCGGACCATAACGACAAATCAAGTTCTGCACTTCATTCGCATTAGGACCAATCACTGCTATTTTCTTCAAATCTTTAGAGAGTGGCAGGATATTATTCTCATTCTTCAATAAAACGATAGATTCTAAAGCCGCTCTCATGGATACTGCCTGATGTTCCTTGCTATGCACCACCTTTTCAGGATGTTTGGCATCTCCCTTATAAGGATTATCAAACAACCCCATCCCAAACTTTACCCGCAATACATCTGCTACACGGCTATCAATAGTCTGCATGGAAACCTTTCCTTCACTAATAGCCTGCCGAAGCGGACGAATGAAGTTCTCGGGCAAAGTAAAGTTAGTACGCACATTCAGTCCCGCATTTACTACCTGGGCAGCTCCATCTACAGCATCTACAGCCACCTGATGCTTGGAATAAAGAAATTCTACCGCTTCACTGTCAGACACTACATAACCTTTGAAGCCCCATTCGTGACGAAGTATTTCAGTAAGGAAATGATAGCTTCCGGTAATCGGTTCACCATCATAGTCATTATACGAACTCATAACTCCCAATGCTCCGGCTTCGCAGAAAGCCTTGCGGAAAGGTTCGATATAAAGAGTCCGCATCTCGCGCGGCGCTACGTGTGGATCGGTACGGGTACCAGCATCACGCCCACCGACAGGGATACTATATACTGCAAAGTGTTTGGGAGTGGCAACCAACCCTTCTTGCTGAAGTCCTTTAATCATTCGCTTTCCAAGCTCTCCCACCAGAAAAGGATCTTCTCCATAACATTCTACTACACGTCCCCAACGCGGATCTTGTGCAATATCCAGAATAGGAGAATAAATATTAGTATAACCTAATGCCTTTGCCTCTTCAGCGGTGACCTGTGCTATTTCACTGATCAGTTCCTTATTCCAGGTAGCCCCCTGTCCGCACTGGGCAGGGAACATGGTGGCCCGGTCATGGCAAAGCCCGCGAATTCCTTCATTGGTAAAATCGACAGGTATTCCCAGACGGGTCTGTTCCACAAACCATCGCTGAATGGTCTGCCGATTTTCTACACTATTCACATAAGGATATGATAAAGAAGAACCGAAACGTCCCAAACCATTGGCCTGTTCATCTATATTGGCTATACCGTCCTTCCAGATTTCATCTTTCCACTTCTCAGTAGGAAGAGAATCTTTCAGTACACGGCCGGACCCGTACAAGGTAGCCATCTGACAAGTTTTCTCCTCCAAGGTCATCTGCGACAGCAGGTCTTGTACTCTTGCCTCTATCGGTGCCGAAGGATCTTCGTAGATATCCTTCACACCGTTCTTGTTAAAATCAATCCAGCCTTTCTTATATATACCGGGATTATTACCCGCATACACACCCGCACAAAGCGATACAGCAATACATAAAGCGATTCTTCTTTTCATAGCATCTTTTTAGTTTTCCATTTCAAATATTAGTTCTCCACCCTTCATCAAGTCGAAATGAGAGAATCTCGGTTCCGCCAAATCTTCACCATTCAACTTCATGGAGCGAATATACTTATTTTCCACACTATTATTCTTCGCTTGGATTACAAAATCTTTCCCATTACTCAAATGAATAGTCACTTTATCGAATATCGGACGACCAATTTCATAAACCGGACGGCCCGGACAGAACGAATAGAATCCCATAGCACTCAATGCATACCAAGCAGACATTTGTCCAACATCCTCGTTTCCGGAAAGCCCGTTAGGATCATTATGGTAGAGTGTACGAAGAATATGGTCTACTAAAGCCTGTGTCTTGCGAGGTGCACCGGCATAATTATAAAGGTATGGAATATGATGACTTGGCTCATTGCCATGTGCATACTGGCCAATCATTCCGGTAACATCGGCAGCGGCATTCGGATCACCCGTCAGTTCGGAACTTGTAGTAAACAACGTATCCAGATGTGCTTCGAAATATTTCTGTCCTCCAACCAGTTCCATCAGTCCTTCTACGTCCTGCGGCACAAACCATGCCCATTGCCATGCATTTCCCTCTACGTAATTACTGGGACGCTGCACGGATACCGGATCAAAAGGAGTAATCCAACTGCCATCACTCAGACGTCCCCGCATCAGTTTAGTTTCCGGATCGAAATAGTTCCGATAGTTCCTGGAAAGCTCCATATATTTATCATAAAGGTCTTTACGGTTATGCTCCTTCATCATCTGGGCTATCAACCAGTCATTATAAGCAAATTCCAGTCCTTGTGAAACAGAACCACCTACCTTATCGCAAGGAATATATCCCAGTTCATTCTTATATTTAATGGATACAGGCATCAGTTTCCCATTCAGAATCTGGCGTTCCATCATCGGCGTAACACCCGTAGTATCATATACCGATGAACGTATGCACGCTTCCAGTGCCTTCTTTACATCAAAATCGCATTGTTTCTTCATCATAGCATCAGCAATGACAGAAACGGCATGGTAACCGATCATAGTACCGGTTTCATTAGAAGCCAGTTCCCATTTAGGCAAGATGCCACCTTCATCATACTTACGAAGCAGGGAACGAATGAAAGCCTGATTCTGCTCCGGTGTAACAATGGTATAGAGAGGATGAGCTGCACGGAAAGTATCCCAAAGAGAGAACACCGTATAATTTGTATAAGAAGCATCCTGCTTAATCTCATGTCCCATTGTACGGTAACGTCCGTCTACATCGGATGCCAGGCTCGGCTGTATGAATGCATGATACAGTGAAGTGTAAAATACAGTACGGCTATCATTATCTGAAGTTTCGATATCAATCTTTCCAAGGGCTTCATTCCAGACAGTATTTGCCTGTTTCATGACACCTTCAAAGTCCCAATTGGGGATTTCAGCCTCTACATTCAATCTAGCACCCTCTTCGTCCACACTTGAGATACCTACCTTTGCCAATACGCGTCCGTCAGCAGGGAGATTTCTAAAACTCATCACTGCCTTAGCGGTATTGACTGTTACCGATGTACTATCCGATTGATACTCAGTTCCCGAATACAATTTATAATCAAACGGACTGGAAAACACTGCATAGAAATATACATAGTGATGCTTAGCCCAGCCAACAGTATATTTCATTCCTGCTATGGTAGAATCATTTACCACACGAATCTGAGTAACAGGATGCTGATGACCATGAATGGTAGGTTCCATATCCACAATCAGACGAGCATCACTTGCCTTAGGGTAAGTATACCGATGCAGGCCTGCACGCAAAGTAGCGGTCAGTTCCACATTGATAGAATCATCCTGCAACAGTACTTGATAATATCCCGGCCGGGCACTCTCTTGTTCATGCGAGAAACGAGAACGATAGCCTTCATCCGGGTTTTCTGCTGTCCCGGCAATCAAAGGTTTCTCACCGACTACAGGCATAAAGAGTATATCGCCATAATCTCCAATACCCGTTCCACTAAGATGGGTATGGGTAAAGCCCATGATAGAAGTATCGTCGTAATAATAGCCGGAACAAGCATCCCAGCCTAAGAGACGGGTATCCGGACTCAACTGTACCATTCCATGGGGTAAAGTTGCACCAGGGAAAGTGTGACCATGTCCACCAGTCCCTATAAATACATTCACGCTATCGGTATACTCCTTTGGGAGATCCTGTTCTGCACAGGAAAACAATCCGATTCCTGAGGCCAACAACAGCATGCAGAGTTTATTCTTCATAAAATTATATGTTTTTGTTATAAAAGCAAATATTTATATGTTAACAATCAGTCGTTACTTGATACGTGTAAGATTCCAATTAGCTTCAACCTTCATAGCCTTCCCTTTCATGCGGATAATCAGTGGATAACAAGGCTTTACTGCTACATCTCCCGCACCCGGTCCATCTTTAACGGTTGGATTGGCCGGTATCCCCGAAGCCTCGCCCAATACCACTTCCATCACTTCTCCCTCAGGAATATCGAATTGTACGGAAGCAGAAGAAGTGCGGCAAGTAAAACCAGATTTATGAGGATAGGAGAAAATATTATGAATCCGTTCATGTACCTCGCTGCCTGTCAATGTAGTTGCTGTCGGCTGTCCATCCATAAGCGGTTTCTCATTGAACAGGATGACATATTCGTATAAATGAGAAGAATCGGATGTACAAGTATATACATCTTGCAAATGTGTACCTTTTAAGTCCAGGCTCCGTTTCATCCTGACTCCGGGATAAGCTGTAGTGGTTTCTGCCTCAGCATATCCTCCGTCAGAACGGGGATTGAACTTCAAAAGTTTACCCACACTCCTTTTCTGATCCTTAGCATCCACAGTCACCGTATTGTGCGAAAGAGTACGCTTATACCATTTCAAATAATCCGGAACTCCATAACCGGAAGTTCCGAAGTCAGATACCAGCTCATTCTTACCATCATGAATCGTAATGGAAAGTTTATCCGGATGACCGTGTCCGATACCTTCTCCACCAAATTTCAATACAACGGTGCGTGTATCACTACGTAATAAGCAGAAACCGGAAGTATCAAATGAATAACTCTTCTGTAACAGACTCTCTTCGGATGCTTTTATCAACTGGTTACTTAGCAAAGCTTCGGGATCCAGTCTCTTTTTCTGAGCATAAGTCAGTTCCAGTACACGTTTCAGGAAAGGATCGTTATACCGGGCATTTCCTACTTCATACAAAGCTGATTGAGACAGAAGATTAGCCCCATACCATCCATCACTATGTGCAGGGAAAGATAAATCTGGATATGTACCCTTTACCGGTTCCACAAACATATCGTGCAAATCCTTATCAAACAGTTTTATCCCCCGGCATTTTACTGCATTAGCCGTGAACAGCAAGGCTTCCAACGGATAATAATGATAATGGGGAGACCCCTCGTTTATCCAGCCGTCGCTATTTTTATGTTTTCCAATCAGGTAATGGTAGCCATACTTATCCTTATTGATTGCTACATCGACAATAGAATCATTTTCCAAAGCAATGCCTAAGGCAGCCAATCCACTATTATGCCACATCTGCCAGTTAGCTCCGGCCGGACGATGCAACAATAAAGTAGCAGCAGGTTGCAGATATCCTTCTTCTATCGCTTTGACCTCCTCTTTCGACAAAACAGGTTTAATAGCCATATAGGCCATTGCCACTTTAGTAGCCCAGTTAGCTTCATCCAGACTCTGAGCAAATGCTTTTCCACTATGTTGATCCGTAGCTTTCCTGCCGGAGTTATGCTCGAACCAACCGGCATACTTACCTGCATAATCCAATAACATGGTACGGATATAATCAGCATATTGTCGTTTTCCGGTGGCCAGATAAAGGTACATACACTGATACATATAATCTCTGTTCAGCATGTGTACTTCATAAATCCACGCCCAGTCATAACGATTGTTTCCAATCCACTCTTTATCGCAAGCCGAGCAATATTGTGCCAAAGGCTTATCCCAACGGAAAGTAAATTGCAGATTATGTACGGGACAGAAGTAATCATGAAAATGTCCTCCTTCTTCTTTAGGTACTTCCAGCGAATGCTTACGTCTTTCTTTCACTTTCTGTTCCAAATCGGCTATGATTTTCTTTCCCCACTGTGTTTTTGCCGATGAGCGAATAGCAGCAACGTCTTCATCAGAGAAGAAATAAAAACCTTCGTTACCTTTCTTGGCTATAATTGACCAATCGCCGGAATAATAAGCCTGATTCAACAAACGAAGTTTCGCCTCATCTCCCTGCCGGACAAACAGATTCTCCAAATCCTTATATAAATAGAATTGCAACCAGTAACCACGGTTATATTTCTCGCGAGTAGTGGAGGCTTGCATCCATTTAGCATACCAAAGAGGCTCTACTCCATATTGGCGTGCCACCTGAATGGCTTGTCCGGCATTCTTCCAGATACCTTCCGACATCCGTTTACCTAACGCTACATAATCATTATAGGTAAATTTTGAAATATCAATCACCTCACAGGTGTCGTCAATACCCAGTTCTTTAAAGTCAATCACGGTCTCCATCTTTGTATCACCATCGAGGTCATATTCAATATGATCGAAGAAACCATTGTTGTCACGGTCACTATAAAGTACAGTAGCAAAGCGCTTCGGGTCACGGAAGTCCATCCACATACGATCCCATCCCTGGAAGTATTCCGCATTCTGGTCGATACGCCAAACACCTGTTTCCGCCCCATACAAGTGCAGGCGACCGTCAAAATGACTGATATAGAGTTGAGCATTACCCGAATTATCCATGTCCCACTCACCTCGGTCACCAGCGGCATCACTCTGTTTATTATTATCTATTCCCCCTTTATTCCATCCTACTTTAAACGGATCCTTAGGATCATAAAACTCTACACGTTCCCAACGGCTGCAATCGTCATCTTCATCATATACAAAGTTTATACGGTTCCATTTGCCACGCTGGAAGATGAGTTCCTGTGCACTGTCGTGGTCGGGATAAATCAGTTCCGTCAACTGGCGATAGCGAGGATCCATAAAGAACTTATCAGCCTCCGGCATTCCACGCAGGTTTTTAATGGGGTGAACCTGATCCATATAATCGAATCCTTCTCCCTGGAAACCAATCGTGAAATCAAAGTCAAACTCATTACCGGTAGTATTATCATTATCAATGTCTACAGCAAGCGAAACCCAGTCTACGCGTCCTTCTACCTGACGGTTCACATAACTATTAGAGGAGGCATTCGGATCATGAATTTTCGGAGAATCTAATAAACGGATAGCCATTTCTGTCCTATTATCCTTATCCGGATCATAGAACAGGAAAGGGTTCTCCCAATTCAAGCGCAAATCCTTCATATCATACGTAGAAGTATGTATCTTCATGAAAGCAGACTGACCACTATAGTCCTCATAGAAATCGGACAAACCGCTACGATCCCAACATTGAAGAGTAAAGTTATTCCAATTAATATAATTGAAAACATTATCATGATCTAAATCGAGCATAATCATGTAATGCCCGTTGGGCCATACTTCTCCCGTACGTTCTTTCGGATACTCTACAACAATCTGCATGTCCGCCTTCCCGTCTCCATCCGTATCCACCCAGTCGATAATCAAGTCGCCCTGACCTCCATAAATGCCATCTTTGTTGCGGTCAATCAACAGGCAATCATTCACCATATCACCTTCCAGGTCCCCTTCTTTCATATTGCCGTCATCATCCAGCCACAAGATGGGTATATCGTTGTGGGTGACAGACTTAATAGCATCCGGTTTCCCGTCTCTATTCAGGTCCAGATACTCCGGTTTATAGCCGGAGGGCGGAGGCGGCAAGCGTAGAGGCATCAATTGGGTACGTAGGTTCCAATAGTTCTTCTTTGTCTCTTGTGCCCAGCTTTTCCCGGCTACTCCTACCCAAAGGAACAGAACGGCACAAGCTATTTTAAATAAATCTCTTTTGTTTTTCATGATATTCCCTTATTACCAGTTATCTGTTCTGAATGAAGATGCCGGAAGACCGGACATATTATAAAGGCAACCCTTTATATAATCCTTAAAAGCATAACGCACCGCGACAGGTTGTTCCACTTCCGGGCTTGAGACAATAACCGTTTGCGCATCTTTACCAAAACGTGCATGGGCGGGATGAAATACTCTATCCTCGCCGGCTACTTCAAAACCATTCAAGGGTTGCCGATAAGTAGTCAGCCCTTTGCCCATTTCATCAAACGACAAGATAATCTTGTTGCCCTCCGTCTGCATAGATTTATACAACGGCCCTGTTACCGGAAAGCCCTTCTTACCATAAGTACGCCCCAAGGCCAGATAAGCAAACCGATTGCCCACCGTTTCTTTCTCCATAGGGTGGATAGTGCGGTCATCGCCAACATCCGTCAGCACAACCATACCCGAAGAAGGAATAAGATGAAGGCATTTCACTTGTGCTTCACGCAGGTAAGCCGAATTCTTGCCTTTCCCCTCTCCTTTATTATAATTGAACGGAGCAATCTGGGCATAGTAGAAGGGGAATTCCCCTATTCCCCATTGTTTGCGCCAGTCGCTCACCAATGAGGGAAACAACTGCGTATATAAATCAGGTGCGTCCACATTTGCTTCCCCCTGATACCATAAACATCCCCGAATGCCATATCCGACCACAGGACTCAACATTCCATTATAAAGAATAGAAGCATTATGCACATCCGGCAAGTCTTTGTAAGGCGCCACACCTTCTTTACTCATCCAGGCTTCCACCCGTGAGCCTCCATAACTGGCATGGATAATGCCTACGGGAATACCCAACACCTGATTTAGTTTACGTGCAAAAAAGTATCCCGCAGCCGAAAACTCGGGAACTGTCTCCGATGAAGCTTCCTGCCACCCACCTTTACAATCAGTCAACGGTTCTGAGGTCATTTTGCTTCCTACTGTAAACATACGTATTCCGGGATTTCCTGAAGTCACAATCACATCCAACGAGCCTATCACCGGATCACTGTAACGACCGCCTACACGCATATCCATATTAGACTGACCGGAACAGAGCCAGACCTCACCAATCAATATATCATTAATTTGTACCGTCTCGCCGTCACTCACCTCAATGTGGTAGGGACCGCCATATGCCGATGTTTCCACTTTTACTTTCCAGCTACCCGATTCATCAGTCGTTACTGTGTATTTTTTGTTATTCCACGAAGTCCTTATAGTAACCTTCTGCTGTTTCCGGTCACTGTTTCCCCAAATGGCAACTGAACTTTGTTGCTGCAACACCATCCCATCCGAGAAAAAGGACGGTAATGTTATTCGTGCCTGTACCCCGCCCGCCCAAAGCAAGAAAGATACAACCAGGACTATTATAAAGCAAGATCGTTTCATTAGTTATTTTCTTACGGGCATCTTAAACGTCAGTGGAATCTCTTTCCTGAGCATGCGGGCAGCCTCGCCTGTCAGCCACAGATAATGGTCGGAAGGCTGCCCGTCCATATCAATAAACTTGGCCACATCACTAACCGGATGGTCTCCCGTACATTTAAAGATGGCGGTTCCCTCATCCACTTCATCAAACATGGCTACATAAATCATCTCGGCGCCCGCCAACATTGCAGTAGAAAGCTGTTGCCAATAGAAGCGTCCTCCCTGACGGGGAATACTGCCAACAGGCTTCACGTCATCCGGGAATTCCAGTTTGCTAAGATTGTGCCAACTGAATCCGGGAGTTACGGCAGGAACATAATCTACGCCATTCTCCTTACACCAACGGATATCTTCAATCACCAAGTCACGGAAGCGGTCCATGTCGTTATGCAACAAAGGAGAAAAACGCTGGACAGTCCATGGCAGAACTATATCCGCTTTCTTAATCACTGTATGCAGATAGGGGTCATTGATACAATCAGCCTCCAGAGTACGCCAGAAAGTAGGAACACCCAACATCACCGTGCAACCACCATAAACAGGATCATTCTGCAAGAAGTTAATCAAACGGTCTAAACCGATGTTCCTGATATTATAAGGGCGGTCGGGAAAACCAACTCCCCATATAGCTACCACGGGCTTTCCATTATGATGCAGATAAGTCTTTTTCCCCGCCTGATTCGTTACCTTCTGATTGTCTACCAGCCTTTTCCAGTCTTCCATAATCAGGGAACAGTCTTCACCTGACTTTTTCAACCCGGACAAATCATACATGACAGCTATGGCGCGGTCATACTTTGAAGCAGCTTCCAAGGCATTCGCTAAAATACGGTTCGGTACCGAGTTTTGCTGGTCTCCACGGGTGTAGCTAAAAAAGCGTTGCACAAATACTCCATCTACCCCATACTCCTTCATCCACTTGAAGTGCAGGTCGACAGTAGACTTGTCCGCTGAACTGAATACACGTGCCTTTCTTCCATCGGCATGCCGGAAAGACGTCTCATAGGTCTTTTCATATTCACTCACATCGGGCCATGCATCAATAGTGCAATGTTTCTCATCAAATAGCTTTCCGGCCCCATAATGGCCATAGCCTTGATTGGTTCCATCCTGCGGGCCGCGAAACCAACCTTGGTATCCTGCCATAATCAATCCTTTGTAACTTGGATAAGAAGTTTCCTGAGAATGTTTGGGGCTGGCATAAGTCAACATGCTCATGCCGAGGATGCCCAAAGTAACGAATAACTTATTCTTCATAATTCACTTTAATATATCTGTTATTAAAAAAACGTTCTACCTATCTCTTTAATCAATCTGTGGGGCCATCCATCAGTAAATCATGCTCCTTTTTCTTTGTATTCCCGTTCTGCGTATCCGCTTTGTCCACCTCAATACCCATTACCTTGAACAGGGATTTCCAGAAAGCACTTGTTTCCTTCGTCCACAAGCGATAGTCGATAACGGAAAGAACCATATTTACATTTCCGAAAGCGTATGTGGCGAGGGCCGCTCCTTCCGGTTTCTTCAAGGCTTCGTACAGAACCACCTGTGCACACTTCCAGTGTTCGGGCGTGTTGTTGAACAAAGTCCAGTCCGTACGTGAGGCACTGAACACGGTGTTTCCTTTTTCTATCAGTTCTCCGGTCATGCCATGTTTCAGGATATAGCGGTCGCCGTCCATTTCACCGAAATAGAGGTCGGGGAGTTCAAAGTAGCTTCCCCAAGCGGTATTCTTATTGGTTTCGAGGGCGGATGCACGACGGTCTGTCAGCTTCACATCTTCCGGCAACCATTTACAGAAGGCATCACTCAACTTACTGCCGGAACTCAAGGCAAGCAGCATACCGCCCTTTTTCTGCCATTTCTTCAGCACGGGCTGAAGCTTCTGCAAGTCTTCCGCCGTCACGTTTTCGATATCAATAATCCAGAGATTGGCTTTTTGGGGAGTATCGATCAGGGATACACCAACTTTCGCAAGGAAATCAAGCAGTTCCGGCCGGACGGTGCCAAGCATATAGGCAGCCTTGTAGAGCGGCAGGGGCATTTCGGGCTTTGCCGGATGCTTCACTTCTTTGTAAGGTGCCCATGTGCCGCCTTTCAATGCAGCCTGCAAGGCTTTGAACATAGGCAACGGTTTGTATAGAGGAAGTTGTGGGTCGAGCCCCGGATTGAAAGTGGTGACGTAGGGCGGCACGCGCTCATACTGATAGCCCGGCTTGCCTTCTTCGTAGAGTTTTCCGGCAAAGACGCCGTCCGTCATGTCTGGCAGGCGGTTGAAGTCATGGTAGCCCAGGTTCATGTGTTCCAGTCCGAACCAGCAGACTTCCGAAGGTGAGTAATAAGAAAGGTATGGAAGGGCCATCTGCTTCACATTCTGATATACATCTATTGCCAAGGCTTCGCTGCGGCCTTCGTAAGACAAGAAAGCCCGTTCGCCGATAAAGGGGTAGAGCTGGATGGGGCGTCCGTAGTAGGTGGCGCCCGACTCGCCGACAATCAGGGGTTTATTCAGGTCCTTGGGCAGGTCTTCCAGTTTCAGGCCATGCGAGAAGTGCTTGCTCCACACGGGCAGGCGTCCGTCCATATCGCGGTCGCCGTCCAATGTGATAAAGTCACGGGTGGAATCGATTTTTTTGGCACTCAACGTCAGTTCCACTAACTTGTCATCCCAAACGGCGGCCACTTCTTTCGTCGGCTTGTTGAGCAAGGCGATGGCGAAGGTTTCATTTCCGGCACTCCAACCGATGACGGAAGGATGGTTCCGGTCGCGCAGAATCAGTCTTTTCAGATGCTCGTGCGAACGCTGCCAGGTGAGGTCTTCTTCAAAGTTCAGGCGGATGGAGCTGCCGAACAAGGCGGTTTCATCCAATACCATCAGACCCATTTCGTCTGCCAGGTCGTAGTACACCCGCGGCCAGGGCTGTGCATGTGGACGGACGGCATTGCCTCCGAAGTCCTTTATCATCTGATACCACGCATACGCAAAACGCCGCGAACAGATATAGGCACTGAAGGGATGCTGAATATCTCCGAAGCACTGTATCTTCTTGCCGTTCAACTGAAACTCATCGCCCACCAGCTTGAGCTGGCGCCAGCCGAAGCGGGTGGCTTTACAGTCGTACGTCTGCTTCTTGTCGCCGAGGCTTAGTAATAAGGTATATAGGTTGGGGGTATCCGGAGTCCAGTATTTCAAGTTATTGTCCACCTTCTGGCGCACGGTGACGGTCTTGCTTTCGCCTGCGCGGAGGGTTATCGGTTCGGAGGGGATGGTGAGAGCGGTCTCGCCCAGACTCCAGTTTATTTCGGGAGCGGTCAGCACGTCTTTGCCGGCATGGTTCACCCATTCCTTGACTACGCCGTTCAGGGCAATCTTCTTATTCTTGGAAGAGAGATTGGTCAGGGCAATCTCCAAAACCAGTTTATTCCGGTCTACCCAGGGCTGCACGAATACATCTGTTATCCGCACTTCGGGCACTCCGAACAGATAGACATCCTGCCAGATGCCAATCAAATCATCGGTGTTGGAACCTGTGGGGTAAATGGCACCCATCTTCGTATATACAGGGTGCGATTTATCGAACAACTTGGTGTGGCGTACACCGACCAGCAGTTCATTGTCGGCATCACGGTTTACGTAATCGGAAATATCGGCATTGAAAGGAAGGTGCGAATCGAAGTTATGGCAGACTTCTTTGCCATTCACAAGCACCACGCAGTCTCCGGCAACGGCTTCAAAATGAAGCAAGAGGCGTTTCCCGTTCCAGCCGGCAGGCACGCGGAAGTTCTTACGCAGCCAGCCCATACGGGTGTGCTTCCAATTGTCCGGATAGCTTGGGTAGTAAACGGAGCTGGGCGTGTAGGGATTTCGTGTACCTTCGCCTACGTTGCTGCCTCTTCCCCAGTCGTTCACATTGATGGCGGAAGGTATTTTTATCTTCACCGTTTCCCATTTGTCAGCTTGGGGGGCGGGTAGTTCTGGGGCTATCCCCGTACCGCCTTTCCAGGAAGAAGGAACAGGCACACATTGCAATTCCCAATATCCGTTCAGGCAGACTTCATCACGATAAGGTTTTTCTTGTGGAGTAATCAGCCCTTCAGTCGGTGAAAAGTCACGGGGAAATATTACTTTTTGAGCTTTTGTAATCGCTATCCCAAAGAACAAAAGAAAAATATTTAGTAAAGTAAATTTTAAGAACGCACTATCATTCATAATTATTAGATTATAATTTTATGATGGCAAAGTAAGTCCCATGCACTTAAATTATTACCCCATCTACAATTAATTACATATTAAAATCATCTTAAAAACCACTTTTTAAAGTTTATTAAACCAGATATTGGATGCAATTAAGACAAAATTAAGCGAAAGGTAACACCCCGGACTTACTTTTGCATGTAGTTTATAGCTCTCTAATTTAACTACTAATAAAAACATCATGAAAAAATTATCCTTAAACTGTATGAATGAAAATTCATCATTGCACTTTCCGCTTCTTCTGATAGCACTCCTGCTTTTCTCAATCTCCGCAGAAGCCAAAGTAAAACTCCCCGCCGTGCTTGCCGACAACATGGTGCTGCAACAGCAAACCGACGTCAAACTCTGGGGACAGGCGCAACCCAAAGCCACCCTGATCGTTAAGACCTCCTGGAACAACAAAACGTATAAGGCGACAGCCGACAATCAAGGTAAATGGGAACTAAGCGTCGCCACTCCCCCCGCCGGAGGTCCCTACGAAATAACCTTCAATGACGGCGAACCGCTCACCCTAAGGAATATACTGATAGGTGAAGTATGGTTCTGCTCCGGACAGTCGAACATGGAAATGCCCATGGGCGGCTTCGACCGTCAACCGGCGCAAGGCACCAACGACATCATAGCCAAAGCCAAAGCATCCACTCCCATCCGCATTTATAATACAGACTCCAAAGACGGAAGATGGATACGCCAGTCCAGCAAGACCCCGCAGGAGGATTGCCTGGGAGAATGGCTGGAGAACACTCCGGAAAACGTGTCACATACCAGTGCGGCGGCTTACTACTTCGCCCGGTACATCCAGGAAGTGCTGGACGTTCCGGTCGGCATCATTATCTCCACCCTCGGCGGTTCCAAAGTGGAGGCATGGATGAGCCGGGAAGCCATATCCCCGTTCAAGAGCATCGACCTCTCCATTCTCGACAACGACGAAAAGATAAAGAACCTCACCAATACTCCCTGTGTGCTCTACAACGCCAAGATTGCCCCTTTCCTCAACTTTGCCATCAAGGGCTTCCTCTGGTATCAGGGAGAAAGCAACCGTGACAATGCCGATTTATACAAAGACCTGATGCCTGCCTTCGTCAAAGACCTGCGCAGCAAATGGAACCGAGGTGAGTTTCCGTTCTATTTCGTGGAGATAGCTCCTTTCAATTACGAAGGTGCCGACGGGACTTCCGCCGCCCGCATGCGCGAAGTGCAGTTGCAGAACATGAAGGATATTCCAAACAGCGGCATGGTGACTACCCTGGACATAGGCCATCCCGTCTTCATCCATCCCATGGACAAAGAGACCGTAGGTAACCGCCTGGCACTTTGGGCACTGGCGCAAACGTACGGACGCAAGGGATTCGGCTATGCAACTCCCATCTATAAATCAATGGAAATATCGGGAAACAAGATATATATTAATGTAGAGAACGCGCAACGGGGACTTTGCCCCATGTGGACTTCGCTCGAAGGATTCGAGATAGCCGGTGAAGACAAGGTTTTCTATCCGGCTTTTGCAGAAATAGAAACTAGTACCACCCGCCTAGCGGTATCGAGTGACAAAGTGCCGCACCCGATAGCCGTGCGCTATGCTTACAAGAATTATACGACGGCAAGTGTATTCAATATCTACGGTCTGCCGTTGGCTCCTTTCCGTACCGATAATTGGTAAGAGCTATGAAAAGATAATTCGGGAAATCAAAACGGTAAGAAATTATTCGAAAAAGAAAGGAATGAATAATAAAACGGACTAATATTTTACGCATATTATCACCATTCCTGGAAAAGATATGTTTTTTTATCATTTTGTATGTAGCATCATCACCATTCGCATTAAGCATTTACAACAGCTGACCTATATCTGTAAACTTGTCGGCATAAGCCGTCCGAGTTACCAATATAGGTCAGTAGTTATTAATACCTAATGGATGGAATGTCTATCCTAATATATAAGTGGTATATTATATCACCATCGATATTATAATAAACAATACTTATCTTCTTTATTTACTTCTTATCAGAACCGTAAATCAGTCCCGTCCCCGCCTTGCTGAACCGGAATCCGGAGACATAATAATTGTTAGTCAGTTCTATTGATTTACCCTGTTCGCCGAGCTTTGCATACCCATCATCTCCGGTAGCCGCCCTTCCCATTCGTTGGGCAAAATAAGAAGTGTACACATGCGCTTTGCCACCTCTTACATCCACGCCCTGACCGGAACGTGTGAAGTTGGCCTGCTGGAACGATACGATACCATTGTTTATTATCGCCCCAAACACAGGACTGCCCCAGAATGCACTGTTGTACAACACCAGTTTGGCATTGGGATGCACCTTGTCCGTGTTCACCTTATCCCCCATGAGGACGTACGACCGAACCGGCTCGTTCGGAATCTGCGTATTGACCAGTTCCGAGTTGATGGCAACTATCTTGGTATCCTTGTCCGCATCTTCCACAAACAGAGAATAAGTACATCCGTCGGAGCCATGTCCTATTACGGTCATCTTGCCCGGATACTTGCCCGTGATGGCATCTTTCAGGAAATGTATTCCATATACCGAACCATAAACAAAGTTATTGAAGATAGTCTGGTTCTTGACGTCCGCAAATTTAAGCGCACTGCAATTAGACTGTACAAAACGCATCATGGATACTCTCGGATAACCCTGTCCGCCTTCCGGAAGTCTTGAACCGTAGTGGGGATTGAGCTGCATGTTGCGGATGAACCCGCCTTCGGCTCCGCCGCCCACCCAGATGCCTGCCCTCAGGGGCACGCCACCCAGATAATCTACATAATGTCCGCTGGTGTCATACGAAGCCAGGTCTATACCTTTGTCGCCCACCGCTATGGTTACGTTGATGATGTACACCTTCGGCCCCTGTCCCTGTATCATGAACGGAGTCTTTCGCGGATTTGCAGCCGTGAAACCATCGGAAGCGATGTTGAGCTGGGCCAGCGTGATGCCCCTGATACCGGCACCGGCCTCGAGCTGTATGAGCGAAGCTCCGCTTTCGCCTGTCGCACCACCGTCATAATTGGTAAACAGGGCCGTACCGCCGCTTTGTGTGTGATGCTGCACATCCCAAGAACCTCTCAGTTCCACTCCCGCAGGAACTTTGATGGGTTGGTCCACCAGATATCTTCCGGCAGGCAAGTATAGCGTACCTCCACCGGCAGCTTTCACGGCATCGAGTGCGGACTGCAACTCGGCCGATACATCCCGGGTGGGGCGATTGTTATTGTAACCCGTTGCCCTTGCCAAGTCTGCTTTCAGCACATTGTCCGATGCAGGTTTCGGATGCACGGCGATATTGGTCTTTATGTTTTTAGGAATCGGGGCGAAAGTGTATTTCTTTCCGGTGATAACCTCCACGTCGGCAGCAGTGCTGTGGTTGTCAATCTGCAATTTGGACTTATAGCCCGAATTAACCGACTTCAGCGTATACGTATCCGCACCCAGGTACACATGTCCGGTGCTCTTCTTGAAGTCGCATTGCGACAGCAGTACATTACCGCTGTTTATCTTCAGGGCATAGTCGGGATATTCATTGAATGTGCAGCTTTCAAACGAAATGACTCCGTCGCGGCCGTCGCTTACGATAGGCCCGTTGAAGTCCACTCCGTTGAATTGCACGGAGGTGCTGAAATCCTTGTAGAAGTACACGGCATTGTCGCCCTCACCGGCGGCAAAGGAAGAGTTGGATATAAGTATGCCGTAGGGGTTGACGTCCTCAACGTACAATCCGTTTCCGCAACCGTCCACGTGCACCTCGTACAACTGGGCGTTCGGCGCATCGGCAAAGCCGGGTTCGCGTCCTATCCATACGCCTGTCTTATAGCCCGATACAAGCAGATCGGACACATATTCCCAGTCCGAACGGTGCATTTGGTATCCCGTGCCGTTCGCCTTGGTGTAGGCCGTCACGTCGGCAAGGGAGGGTGCACCCGGAAGGCCGGACTTGGCCCAGTATTCGGGGCTGATGCGGACATTCTCGATACGGCCGATGTCGGTACATACGTGCACTTCGATGCCTTTGTTGAGAGCGGTCATGTAACTGTCCAGCACATAATGCAGTTCGCTCGGTGCGGAGTTGAAACCGTTGTAAGCATTCACAAGGGTGACGTGCTCTATCGTGGCGCAATCTCCCTGAGTCTGGAAGAGCGTCCACGGATAGGGTTTCACATCCTTGATGTCCTGTTCGGGATACCAGATGGAGAGATTCGTAACTCCGGTACCCGCGTTCATTTCTATGAACCGGTCGGCAATGCTGGTATAGGTAGTGCGCAGCGCATTGCCCGCCTGTCCGTCGTTCCACCAGCTTTCCACGCTTCCGTCGTGATTAGGCGCATCCTTGCCCACACGCACCTCAAGGATGGTTCCGAGCACTTTCCCGTCGTTGGAAGCGGGGTCGGCCCAGTCGCCACGAAGCTGCACACCGGGATGGAGGCGGAGAACGAACTCGAAGTGGAATTTCTTGTTTTCCTCCGAACGCCCCCGACGAACCCTGACGTTCTTGACGCCGACCTGCGTGCTACGGAACTCGTAGTTTCCGGCGGGTATATAGACCACACCGCCGCCATTCTTGTAGGCTGCGTCGATAGCCGCCTGGAAGGCAGCCCGGTTGTCAAATCCCGGCACGGCTTTGGCACCGAACTCAGGGGCAGTCACGACAAAGTCGGATATGGCCCAGTCTTTTGTGGGATAAAGGGTTTTGATACTTTGTTGAATCACTTGCTGCTTTTGCGCCCGCACACAGGCCACATTTGCAGGAAGCACCGTCAAGAGGACCATCATGGCCGCCGTTCCTAACTTAGAAAATGTTTTCATGAGAAGAGTATTTGATATAGTTACATAATATTTTCCTGGCTACTTCTGCAGGCCCGGAGAGGTCGTTCAGATTATCTGCAATGTCCAGTGCAGAGAAGATGATTTTGCCCTTGCCGCAGGGAATGACGCCTACGGCGGTGCCCAACTCGAACGGAGTACTCCGGTAGGAGCCTACCACCAAGTCTTCTCCCTGCACACGGAAACCGAATCTGCGGTCACCGTTCCGCACCACCGACTGGTAGGGCCAGTTCAAGGCAACATCCACCGGAAGGCCGTCGAACAAAGGATGCTTTTTCACGAAATGGATTCCGCCAATCCAGTCTTTCCCTACGTTATAATAACCGTTATAGGCAATATGGGTATAGTCTGCCACGGCCTGCATCCAGGTTTCGGTAGCGCCGAGGAGGATTAATGTTGTTCCGTCATTCTTAACCCGATCGAACAGTTTCTCCGGAGCAATGGCGGTTGCACTCGGCTGCGACCATTTCAGCTGTATCTTGCCCGACTGACGGGTCTGGCGATATACCAGCCGCACTTTTACCGGTTTGCCGGCTTCCATTATCACCGGTCTATCCTGCTTGATGGGGGATTCATTGTAATATTCGTCAATCAGCTGCTGACCGTTGACGTACATGCGTACACCACGGTTCGTTTCAACCCCAAGCAGATACTGGCCGGACTCGGACGGATAGAGTTCCCCTTCCCATACCACAGAGAAAGGCTGATTGGCAGGAACGGAGGCATCGGGTTGCGCACCATCTACAAATGTACGATTAATATCCATATCCGGCTTCACGGAGGCCACAATATTCATGTCTCCCTCGCTGTACCAGGTCACTTTCAGGGTTGAGTTGCCACCCTTGTCCTTGAAATAGGCGGGAGGAATAACCCCCGGTTCGTCCAGCAACGGACGGTTGACAACCAGCCAGTCCAGTTTGCCCTGTCCGGAACTGAAAGCGGGAAGTTCCTTGCCCGTTTCTTTTTTATAGAAAGCGGCCACTTTGTCATCGCCATCTCCATAATAGGCCCCGTTGCCGGACAAATCGGATGCTTGCCAGCCGACGGCAACCACCTCATCATGCCCACGGGCGCATATCTGCCGGTTGTCCGCCTTGATGGCAGCTTCTATGCGGTAGGTACCTTCCTGTGCGTTGACGGGAATCTCCACATTCTCCAGCAACAGCTGTCCGAAGGTTTCACCTCCCTTGAGGTTTACTTTCTCCTCTCTGGTATAAACCACCTTTCCGTCGGGAGCAATCATCTGGATTTCAAGAGTATGATTGCCTTTCAGGTCTTTCTCGTTCACGATATAGAAGTCCACCGCTGCGCTTCCCGGAAGCCGCACCACCTGGTTGCGCGATGCAACGGCCATATACAGAGGCTGGTTATAGTATGCCAGGATGGAGGCATCTCCTTTGGGATTACGATAGATGTCCACAATGCCGGAATGATTGTCGTAAGGCATGGCCTCCCAGCCGTTCACCATGTAGGCATCGCCCAGGTTCTGCATTCTCATGCCTTCGATGCGTCTGCCCTGATGCTCGAATGAGACGTTGCCCATCACCCGCGTCAGAGAATCGAGCGTACCGAAGTGGGGCGCAAGCCCTTTCCGTTGGAAGTAGTCGGTGAAAGCCTTGTACTGGCTCTTCCAGAAAAGGCCGTCCCAACCGGTTTTGCCGCTGTTTGAAATCTGATTGTATATCATCTGGATGCGGGGAGGCGTGGAAATAGCTCCTTCCTCACCGCGCACGTAGATTTCCTTGCGGTTGGTGGTGTACATGATGTTATCTTTAGGGCCTTTGTAGTAACTCTCCACGTAGGTTTCGGGACCTCCGGCACGGTGGTTGTCGAACCAGCCTTTCCGGTACAGCGTCGTATCGAACGGCAACATGTGCGATTTGGAATCTTCTTCCCTATCTTCGCTTCCCGCCCAGCCGGAGGTGAAGGTCATAATTCTACCGGGGTCCACGGCATGAGCCTCGCGCATGTCATTCATTCGCTTGGCAACAAGCTCCTTATCACGTGACAACGGACCGCCAAACTCATTAATCAGATTAAAGATGATAAGACTCGGATGGCTGCGGTCGCGGTGTACCATGCGTTTCAGTTTCTCGTTCACGATGGTACGGATAAACGGGTCGTGATTGGCGGAATGGAACGAACCCGGTTCCTCATAATAAAGTAACCCCAGCTCGTCGGTCTTTTCCAGCACCACGGGACTGCCGATGCAACGGTGGAAGTTCAGCATATTCAAACCCAGCTTCTTGGCGGTGAGGACTTGCTTCTCGGCCATTTCGGGTGTGGCTATCAGTCCCGTAACCGGGAAGTAGCCCCAACTGATGGCGCTTCTCAGCATCACGCGGCGACCGTTCAGGCGCAGCACTGCGTCCGTGCCGACACCTTCCGCAGAGAACCAGCGGAAGCCGAAGTTCTTCTTATCTCGGTCGAGGGTATTCTTGCCTTTCTTTATCTGAATGTTGCAGGTGTAGAGTTCGGGCGTATCGAGGTCCCACAGTTTGGCATCGGACACGCTTACCGGAATCATCATTTCACGCTTTCCCGGAGGAAAAGAGACGTGCTTCAGCAGTTGGCGGAACACGACTTTATCCGGACGGTTCTTCTCGCTTACCGTCAGCTCCACATCTTGCTTCACACTTGATGGGGTTTCGTTGGTAAAGGATATGATGGCGTTCACCTTGGTCGGCTCCGGGGTATTCTGCATATAAATATCGGAAATGAATACGGGGTTCACACTTTCCAGTTTGACACGGCCGATGATGCCGCTGAAGCTTCTGGCAGGAGGGATGTTGTATTCTCCCCACTTCTGTATGTCGAAGTCCTGCCAGTGGAAGTTACCGCCGGGGTTAGTGACGCGTACGGCAAGCAGTTGCTCCGTTCCAGGTTTTGCCTCCTTGGTGATGTCCACGTGGAAAGGAGTCTCACCAATTAGGTCGTAAGCCACGAGCTTGCCGTCGAGGTACACCTCGGCGCGCATCCTGACGGATTCGAAGTAAATAAGGTGGCGTTTATTCGCCTGGTCGGCAGGTATCGTAATCTTGCGATACCACCAGCTTACTCCTTTGAAATCTTCCGGACGGGGATTGTCCGAAGTGGTGAGATACTCCTCTACCGTGCCGGGTACTTCTACGGATACGGCATCGAGGTTATCGTTCAGAGCTTGCCAGCCGCCTGTGGGTGTATTCACAGGCAGCAATGACAGGTCTGTTATCTCGTGGGGAAGGTAAAGGCGGTCGTTCTGCCAACTTGCTTCTTTGTCGAGCCACAGCGACCAGCCGCCTCCCGTCAATGGAAGCGTGTATCTTCCCTCACCCGCATAAGCCGAAACGGCGAAGAGCAGGGAAAAAAGGAAAGCCAAAGGAGAATACTTTTTCATGGATATTGGTATTAAAGGTTTAATAGGTGTTCATCATTAATCAATGATTAGAAACACTTACTGAATCTGTTGACGGAATTAAAGCATTACTGGAGGGTTATGAATGAAATGACAAAAGAATTATTTTTAGACAAAAGAACATATTCAGAGTATAGTACGGCTTATGTTTTCTTATTTGTTCTTTTGTTCTTATGTCTAAAAAATAATAATCTGTTTAACTCTGTACCGTTATGGGTTATCTTACTTCAACCTTTATAAGTACACAGTTGTTTTTCCCTTTCATGAAAATTCCGTTTACCCCAAATGGTAACTTTGTTCACGCCACACGATAACTCCATTTACATACCGTGGTAAAGACCGTTACATGCCGCGGTAAAGGTCGTTACAATAAGGGGTAAAAGCCGTTACATACGGTGGTAAATGCTTTTACATTTTGAAGTAAACAGTCGATAAATGTTATTTATTGATTATCAGCAAATTAATAAAAAGTTCATCGACAATCTTTAGTTCATTTCTGTAGGGTTATAAATTAATTCCGCCAACAGGTTACTGATTATTTTTCTCTTTTTACTTCTTCAACGTGACCGCCACCTTCTGTAAAGACTTCCCGTCCGAAGTTCCGCCATAAAGCAGTTCGTAGTTTCCGGGGAGGATTTCCATCCGGTTGGTGGCCGGATTAAAGCACTCGAATGTGGAGGCAGGCAATTCAATCTGAATATTCTCCGCCTGACCGGCTTTCAAAGAAACTCTGCGGAAAGCTCTCAACATCTTTATCGGGCCTTCTTTATCAGCAGGATTGCGCAGATAGACTTGCACCACTTCATCGCCGTCCATCTTTCCGGTATTCTTCAATGGTATGGTCAGAGTCATGCTATCACCGGTCTTGATGCTCTTCTTGTCCACCTTGGCCTTGCCGTAGTCAAAGGTTGTATAGCTCAATCCGTATCCGAAGGGGAACAACGGTTTGCCTTTGAAGTAACGGTAGGTGCGGTTGCTCATGTTGTAGTCTTCAAAATCGGGAAGGTCACTGTCCGAAGCATAGAAAGTAAGCGGCAAGCGTCCGGCAGGGTTATAGTCGCCAAACAGGACATCGGCCACGGCTGTGCCTCCCTGCTGACCGGGATACCATGCTTCGAGCATTGCATCCAGATTTTCGGCTTCCCAGGGCAATGCCAACGTGCTGCCCGAACATACAACGAAGATAACCGGTTTGCCGGTCTTCTTCAGAGCTTTCAGCATTTCTTCCTGTACGCGGGGCAGGTCGATGTTAGTGCGGTCGCCTTTCTTGAAACCGGGAAGATCCACAGGCATCTCCTCACCTTCCAATGCGGATGAAAGTCCGCCTACAAAGATGATTGCATCGGCTTCGGCGGCTTTGGCAGCCACCTTATTATAATCTATCTCTTTCTTAGTACCTATATCGAACTTCAGGACAGCTTCTCCACTGGCCTGGTAGAACTCCAATACAACCTTATAACTCTTGCCTTTCACAGCATTCAGACTATATTCCTTATCTTTTGAGAATCCGTCTTTCCAGTCGGAGATAACTTCTTTTCCATCAATGTATAAACGGGCACCGTCATCGGCGGAAACGATGAAAGATACTTCTCCCGATTCTTTCGGGGTAAATACCGATTCAAAGCGTGCCGAGAAATCGGTTAAGTTCACGCCAGGCATAAACACCGTATTGCCACCATTGCCGAAGTTGAGCGGTTCGCTGAAGTGACCGGTAGCCGCGGGAGCGCCTTCCAACTTCTTATTATTCCAGAAAGTAGCTTTGACACCTTTCTTACCATTGTACGAGCAGCAGTCGAAATCGCTGAACAGGGTTTGGGTGCTTACAAAATCGCAACCTTTCTCATAGTACACGGCACCTTCCGGGAGTTTGCTCCTGATACCTTCAAGAATGGTAACGGACTTGGTGGGGAAACCGTTATAGTTTGCCCAAAGCATTACAGAGTCATTGGCATTGGGTCCCAGCACCGCCACCTTACGGATGGATTTGCTCAATGGCAAGGAATTGTTCTTATTAGTCAGCAATACCATGCTCTTACGTGCCATCTCCAAAGCCTTGTCCACGTGTTCCTTCGATTCTACAACCGAGTATGGAATCTCGGACCAGGACACGAGTGTATCGTCATCGAACATGCCCAATTGGAAGCGGGCACGCAGCAAGCGAAAGACGGATTCGTTTATCTTATCTTCCGTAATCAGTCCTTTCTTTACGGCTTCATTCAAGGAAGAATAACTGCCGCCACATTCCAAATCTGTTCCTGAAACCACGGCATCGGCAGAAGCTGCCTCAGCCGACGGATGGGTTTCGTGGTGATTGGGGTAGTAGAAATCTCCGATGGCCCCACAGTCGGAAACAACAATGTCATCATATCCCCAGTCTTCGCGCAGGATACGAATCAAGAGTTGCTTGTTGGAGCAGCAAGGCTCACCTTCAAAGCGGTTGTAGGCACACATCACCTCTTTTACTTTTCCTTCCGTCACCAAGGTTTTGAAGGCGGGCAGATAGGTTTCCCACAAATCGCGTTGAGAGATATTCTTGGAGTCGAAACTATGCCTGTTCCATTCCGGACCGCTATGTACGGCGTAATGCTTGGCACAGGCATGGGCTTTATCATATTTTCCGGCACCGTTGCCTTGCAGGCCTTTTACCACGGCCAGTCCCATGAGAGAGGTCAGATAAGGGTCTTCCCCGTATGTTTCCATACCGCGTCCCCATCGCGGGTCACGGTAGATATTGATGTTCGGAGTCCAGAAAGTCAATCCTTTGTAACCACCCCGCTCGCCTTTACGCTGGAAGTCATGGTATTTGGCACGGGCTTCATCGGATACAATGTCGAAGGTTTCATAAACAGCCTGATTGTCGAAGGTGGCGGCAAGACCTATGGCCTGCGGAAAGACGGTGGCCTTTCCGGCACGTGCCACTCCGTGCAGTGCTTCATTCCACCAGTCATACGCCGGTATTCCGAGGCGTTCGATAGCCGGTGAGCCGTTCTTCATCTGACTGATTTTCTCTTCCAAAGTCATACGCTTCAGCAAGTCCCATGCCCGCTCCGAGGGTGACAGGTTCGGGTTTCTGTAGGGCTCATTTTGTGCTGTAGCCACCAGGGCTACAGCACTCAAACAAAAGGTTACAAAAAATTTCTTCATCATATATTCTTGTTTTTATTCCGCAACAATTGTAAAGTAATTCAAGTCTGCATCACCCGAAATAATATTCAGCACCACTTCGCGCCAACCTTTCTTTTCAAAGTTTACCGTAGCTGCATCTATCTCTTTCCAGGTTCCGCCGGTAGCCGGCAATTCGACTACACTGCCTTCTTTCTTATCAATGTCAAAACGAATCTTCACGGCAGACAGGGCACTATAACGTAACTTGACAACCGAATTGCCCGCACTGAAAGGAAGTTCCACCCATTTCAGCCATTCGCCGGATTCCGTAGCCGTCACACACCAGCCTTCGTAGACATCGTTACACTTCTTTATGTCCAAATCTCCTTTGCGGTATTGCCCGCCACTGTTTCCCGAAGATTTATCTTCAAAGTAGTCGCACGCCTCAGCCTCGACCTTGAACTCTTTCGGATAGGGGTTGCTGCTCCATTTCCGCAAAATATTCAGGCGTTGGTTGGGATAGTCGTAATAGACTTCATCTGTACTTCTCCAATAAGCTGCATTTTCCAGCACATCGGTAAATCCTTCCAGGAATATCAGATTGGCACGGTTCTTCACAGAGTAAGTCAGAGCCTTTTGCAATAACCGTCCATGGTCTGCATCGACAAACATCTTGTTTCCTTTCTTATCGTTTACAAGGAAACCGGGAATACCCACCCCAATCGTCAGGTCCTTGAAGGTGCGCACAGTATAGGGATTATCCATATTGAACCAGTTGTTTATGCCACCGACAACTTCTGTTGCGGCAGTCAGCGTATTGTCGCGCTTACCCCAGTCCTGGTCGATGATTAACAACGGGTCCATGCCGAACTCTTTAATACAATCTTCGCGCACACGTTTCAGGATATATGACAGTTTGCCGGGCACATCTCCGACAAAGCTACAACCCCAGAAATAGACTACCGGACGTCCGTTGTATTTAAAGATATACTTCTCCGGAATATTCTGAAAAGCCAGACGGATATTGTAATCCCAGATATACTGATAAATGGAATCCTGGAACTCTTTGGTATCAACCGCAATATCTTTCAACGGATAGGGTTTGCGCTGTCCCGGATTATCGGCACTGTAACCGGCATAACCGCGCCCTAAATCTTCGTTACGCGCAGCTTCCCACGAGGCAGGGCAGTCATCGAAAATGGCTACCTTAAACTTGTCGGCCACACCACGGCGTTCCATGGCTTCTATCAGTTGCTTTATGTGGGTAGGGTCACCATGGTCTACATACTTTTTAGGATAAGAAGGCTGCAAGCCACGGCAGTTGGCAGCAATATAATCCAATCCACTATATGCGATTTCCTCTACCAGATTATCCCACCAGCCATCTTCCGAGCCTTCGGGTACCGCCTCAAACAGGGGGACATTGTAATAAGTAGTCGGCCTGTCTTCGCCTTTATAATTCTTTCCTTTGCGCAAATCGCCTTCAAAGCCACATAAAGAGCCCAGGATGGCGTTATGTTCCGGTATATCATCTTCACCCGGTTTTTCGGGTTCCAGCTCCGGTTCTTCAGTATCCGGTTTCTTTGGGGGATATGTGTCGTCATTACTATCCGAACATCCTATAAATAAAACGGCTGCAATAAGCAATATATATTTTGTTATTTTCTTCATGTCTTTTTACAATTAATCATTCACTAAAGTGTTAATCATATTCACTAAAAGCTTTCCTGCTATCGGGTCAGTATCAGCTTTTTCCGTGCACAATGTTGAAACGGTGGCTGTTCCTTTTCCATCCTTTATCTGAAGTAAAGTCAGTCCACGCATACTTTCTATTTTCTGAATACGGTCTTCCGGCTTGCCACCATCAATGTAGGCATGAATTTTCATCTGTCCGGCCAGTTCAGTCACATTCTCATTACGGTTTGCTTTCAAGGTAGCATGGCAAGCCAACGGAATTTCACGCTTGTTGTTATTGAAGTAGCGCAGGTCGAGTACACCGATACCATCGAATACCGGTGCATCGTCACGTTCCATGACTACGATGTCGCCTTCCGTTGGTATAATCCAGCCAGTGATGTGTTCCGGATAAACCTTCTTTGCTATCTCCTTGCTGTTCAGCAACAGTAACTTACCGCCCTTCTGCTGATAAGTACGGAGCAGTGTTTTTTCATCATCTGTGCACTCCTTCAGGCCGGAAATGATGCAAAGGTCGGCCTTCCTCTTGATTTGCACCAGCTCTTTCACTGAAGATGCTTTCTGATACTTCACTTGCAGAAAGTCGAGAACAGCGCTCGTATTATCTTTATCCAACAAAACAATCTTTTTGTTCTCGGATACTTTAGCAATATTCCATCTCTTATTCGCCAGTATCAGGTCATATTCATTCTGCGACAATGTCTGTCCGTTCTCTACCAATACCAGTTTCAACTTAACATTCATTTTATCAGACGGCAAGACAGACGGCATCACAATGGCAGGCTCGATATATTTACGGCCATAATACTCCACAGCCGGAAATTGCTCCGTACCTGATGCCAGAATCTTTCCTTTTTCATCCACAATACTCCAGTTCAGTGCCATCGGGAGCAAATCGCGTCCGTCTTCACTGTCATTCACCACATAGATGCGGGTATGGAGTTTTTCTCCGGCATACAAGTTACGCCCCCACAATTCAGCACTGACCAACACCGGCTGCATGGCACGTTGCATGGCGTAATAAGTGGGATAAGGCTGTATGTTCTTATAGTTGTAGCATTGGCGGAACCAAGTCATATAGGCAAAGTGCATGATGCCCGATACCTGTTCGTTGGTGCGACGCAGCGTCTCGGCCAACTCGCCCGTAATGAAGGATTGGACTTTCAGGAAATGCATAGGGTCTGCCCAGTCGTATGCCTCATAACCAATTAATGAATAGGGATTCTGATGAATCAGCTGATAGGAACGGGTTGGATGACCGGTCTCTGCATTGGGATACCCCGTACTCATTTCCTGGCTGATTAAAGGACGTCCCGGAGACTTGAATTGCTTCTGGAATTCACCGTTAAAGAAGCGGAACAGCGAGAAATCATACCAGTTATAGTAAGCATGGTTGTCATCAATATCTCCATCATCCACCGTATTTAGGAAGTCCTGTCCAAAACGTCTCAGTGCTTTGCTGTGCAGATAGTTGGAGTCAAAGCATACCGGACGTGTGGGGTCGAGCTCCCGCATGCCCTTCACAACATCTGATACGATGCGGAACTTCTCTTTCGAACGCTCCATGTCGGCGTCTAGGTCGTAGAACTTCATTTCGTTATTCACAGTCCAGAAAAATACGGAAGGATGGTTCCAGTATTTCTTCATCACGCGTAGCCATTCACTGCTCCAAAGGTCCAGTACGTTCTTGTCCGGTATCGGGGTGGAGTGAATCATCAGCCACGACCAAGTGCCCTCGAAACTAATGGCAATGCCGTTACGGTCTGCCGCCGAAACCCACAATTCATTCCAGGGAGTGGTATGTGTACGAGTAGACTGCACGTTGCCGGCCTTCATCAACTGCATGAATTTATCTGCCAGGATGGAGTCGTTGGGACAAATGGCAAAGGGAATATGGTTTCCTCCGCGCATCCAGAACTTACGACCGTTCAGATAGAGGAAGCCGTCTTTGCGTACGGACGAGTAGTAGTTCTCCATGGCATCACTGGTCTGTGCTGCCGCTCCGCTGATGTCGCGCGTCACCTTCACCACCACGACATTGCGTCCCGGATGCAGGAAGTCGGTAGCATCCACTTGGAAATCACCGAACATCCCCACGTTGGATCCTGCCAACTGCCCGTTGACATAGACTTCCGCCATTTTGGAAACGGCATCAAACGATAGGGTCAGCTGTTTTCCCTTGATGTCGGTCGGCAATTCCAGCCATTGGCGATACCAAGCCGTACCGGTTTTACGGTAGTCGAATGTATATCCTTCGCAACGATCGGTTTCTTGCTGATAGTAGGTATCGGAAACGCCTTTGGGATTCGGTCCGTTTGGAGTAGGCATCGTTTCGCCGTGCAGCCAGATGCGAATGGGATTCCAGAAGTTGGGAACCTGCATGACGTGCCAGTCCTCATCATCGGTTGTTGCAGATACCGCTTTGGCTTTGTCGTCCAACTGGTACTCTGGCATGAAGAGCCAATCTCCATCCAGTGAAATCTCGGTACGATCCGGCTTTATATCGTTCACCATGACAGCCTTATAGTTTGCTCTCTCCCGGCGACGCTTAGCTTCCTTCTGCTGTGAAGTTGCCGCCATACGATATTCCGCGGCTTTCACATTCTTCAGATAGTTATCGGGCAAGAGAGTTACAATCAAGTCATCAAATTCTGTCTCAATCCATCCGCCGCCCAGTGTCACTTCACCCGAAGGAACCAGATTGGCATTTTTGTCCACAACGTCGATATACGGTTCCTTCTCCCCGTTCACAAAGACGCGAATGCGATTGCCACACACCTCCACTTTCATACTATACCATTCGCCAGGCACCGGATGGAATCCCAGTGGACGGACACCCATAAATTCGTCGGTTCCCATGTAACCGGTACGCATTAAGTATACATCGTCCTGCAATCCGCCTTTGATACCGGCAACATAACGATCAAAACGGTTGTATGCACGGAATCCGGCCCATATTTGGACTTGTTCCGCCCCCTTCGGGGCGCGTGCCTTGAAAGACATGCTGTAGTTCTTCCATTCCGGATTTCCAAAGCAAGCATACGAACCTTTCGAACGGAACACTCCGTCGGCAATACTACATTCTCCCCTGCCTACTGTTTTCAATATTTCTCCTTGATTGGAGAAATCATTTTGCCATTGGGATTGTGTATGGCCGGGCAATGACGCCAACGAGCATGCTGCAATCCAAAAGGCTGTATAAAGTTTCTTCATGATACTGTTTAATAAAATAAGTTATGCAAATGTAATCGGACTACATTAACAGAGAGTCTAATAAAAGATTAATCAGACATTAAAAAGTAATTAATCCTGCTGGTTTTGCCAGTATATAGTCAAAGTAGTGCCACCTCATTGGCAAAGACTTGCCACAGGCTTGGCAAAGTTTTGCCAATGAGGTGGCAAAACACAAGCAATAAATAAAAGAAGGAGGACCCTTGCCTCTTTCAAAGCAAACATCCTCCTTACCTAACCTACCTATATTATCTTCCGAAACCCTTTGCGTCAATAGTCTTCACATCCGTATAACAAGACTTTTGATATTTGTCTTTACAGTTGGCACTAATACGCACGAACAGTTTTTGATCAAACTCAATCTTTGCTTTAGACTTCAACTTAATGACGTCACCTTCCTGAATGTTAGTAATGGCCACCGTATTATCTGTATAGCGTCCGTCAGCAGCACAGCTCACAGTAGTACCAATTATCATCTGCGCCTTTTCCACATCGGGCATGTCATAACCTTCTTTCGCATTACGCGTAAATTTGAAAGAAGCCCAAAGGAATCCGTCTGCATCCTGATAAGGCGCATCCACCCATTCCAATGTAAGATAAGGAGTGATAGTGAAATCCACCTCAGCGGTTTTTCCACTCTTCAGTTCCACAACCTTCATCTGCTCTTCTTCACAAGGATAGCCACAGGTTTCAAACGGCCACATCTCATATGTACCTTTGAAGAGGCGGGTATTCTTGAATGAACCATCCATCATCATATTCAGGTTCTGTTCAGTCACCACTATATTCGGGTCACCATTTGCATAACTGATTTCCTTTATACGAATCTTCATATTACCCTGCCCGAGTGCTGTCTGTAATGGCTTACCGTTATGGTCATAAACTTGTCCAATCACAGCAGCATCAGGAGCATCATAGTTATCCATCTCGCACGCACCGAAGCACACAACCCAAAGGGACAACAAGAATAAATTTGCTATATTTTTCATAATCATTCCAATTTTAATTGATTAATACATATCATTCTGCTCGAGCAACGGATTTACCTTACGTTCTGTATCAGGTATCTTCTCATAATAGTATTTCTGATCAAAGTTGTGCTGACCACCGTAACTATCGGCTACACGTGTATCGAAAATATATTTACCATGAGGAATTCCACTGTCCGGATCCACCTCTGCCGTACTGGCAAACAGATACGGTGCAAGCATTCTCCAACGGAATTCATAGATTTGCTCACGAGCCGTAAACCAACGGCGAAGGTCCCAATAAAGCTTATGCTCAACAGCTAGTTCCTTGTAGCGCTCTACGCGTACAATCTGAAGTCCCTTAGTAGGAGCAAAAATCATAGAGTTCTTACCTGTACCTCTTACATTGGTGGGAGCTGTCATATCAGCCAACTGTGCCGTACTTGTTAGTAGTTCGGCTCCAGCTCTTTCGCGTACATCATTGATACACTTCATGGCATCTTCCAACAAATCTGCACCATTATGAGAAGCAACTCCGTTCTGAGCCAGTTCAATAGCAGCTTCAGCACGTGCCAACAAGATTTCAGCATAACGGATATCAATCCAAGGCTGTGTACTTCTATGCAATTGAGTTTCACCGCTAGCCAGATTACGTTGCAACCATTTTACACCGTATATACCTGTTGTACACATGTTAGATGAAGAAGTTGCAGGTCCGTCAAAACCACAAATTGCAATTTTCGTATCCACACCACCAATTTTGTACGTTTCACCGTCATTAGGTCTTCTGGTTGTACGTATAGCCACTTTCTGACCATTAACCTTAAACGACTCAGCAATCTTATCCCATCCTGTAGTTGTTTTACCATCATCTGGAATTTCTTTCTTAATTTTCTGAGAAGGATCTACTGAAGGATCAATCAATCCCCAACGCATATCCAGTTCATATCCTTTGTAAGTGTCACCCGGAATCATGATACTTGCTTTCAAACGGGGCTCTGCATTATCAAAGATACCGTGTCCGCTATCATAAACAATGAAATTACCGTCGTCATCCGTCGTTTTCAGATGTCCCGTTTCAGAATCAAGAGGAAGTCCGTCAAACAACTCCACCCAATCCAGAGGAACAAAGTAACGACCACCATAACTAAAGCCTACCATACGTTCGGGAGACATCAGTTTGTCCCAGCTATGAACATAGTTGTTAATGTCATATTCACGAATGAATATTGATTCAGGACTAGTCGTAGCCTTATCAAACACTTCATAGAATGCTTGACGTTTGTCAGCCCCATTATTCAACTGATAGCCACCTTTTGCTACTTCCAAGGTTGCCTCATAGGCCTGCTTGAAGTAATCATTCGCTTTAGAAGCAGGTACACCCGTCAGCACCACACCACTTTTGCCTGTGTAATTGTACAAACTGCCATAGCGTGCCACCGAACCGGCATAAAGAGCCACACGCGCTTTTACCGCTGCTGCTACATATTTATTGGCACGACCGTTTGTCTTCTTATCAGTCATATACTGCATGGCATAGTCCAAATCTTCCAGAATAAAGTCAATAGATTCTTCATGGCTATTACGTGCAACATTCAAAGCTGAGCCATCATCTGTAATAGGTTGTGGTTCTTTAACTAAAGGTACACCACCATATCTTTTCACCAAGGCATAATAGGTATATGCACGGATGAACTTCGCCTCTGCAATCCACTCTTCAGCACCTTGCAATTTACCGACATAATTAGGCAAGTCTTGAATTAACACATTTGCCTGACGTATAATTTGATAAGCAGGTTTCCAGTAACCCTTGTCACCGTAGACACAGCTATTACCACAAACATTATTGGCATATTCACCTGTAGATCCCATTGTGGTCTTATCAGAAAGCCAATTAAAGAAACCTCCACGGCCACCATCATCACCCATATTGAAGTCTTCCATCGGCAGATGATTGTACAAACCAGCCATGTAAGCCGTTATACCACCTTCATTATAGATGTCTTCATTAGTCATAATGTTTTTAGGCGGAATATCCAAATCCACACAACTTACCAATGCGCCACCCAAAGCTACGCACATCAATATATTTTTCCATTTTTTCATAATATGATTCCTCCCTTACTTAAAATGTAATGTTTGCACCAAAATTGAACGTTTTATTCAAAGGATACATGTATCCGTATAAGTCAGTAGGCTTTTCAGGGTCGACACCTCTCACTCCAGTGATAGTAAACAGGTTATATGCATTGAAATAAACTCTCAAATTCTTAACCCCTACTGAAGAAAGCCATTGCTTCGGGAACGTATAACCTATTTCAGCTGATTTCAAACGTAGATAGTCACCTTTCTGAATCATAAATTCAGAATCATCTTTTGGCATTGCTTTTGCACCACCAAAAGAGTAATACCCCGGTATCCACTCACAAGAAGGATCGAAAGGATGTTGATCAGGATCCACTGGATGCCAACGGTCGAGGAACATATCCAAAGCATTACCATCAAAGGCCAACGGCATTGAAAGTTGTTCACCATAAGCAACATAAGACATGGCAGAACCCTGGAATAAAAGGTTTAAGTCGAAACCTTTCCAACTTGCGCCCAGAGTCAGACCAAAGTTCATCAACGGATAATTTCTTTTATCTTGCCAAGAGCTTCCTGGATTAGTTGTTGTTGCAATTGGATGCATATCGCTACCATCAATTACACCGTCCTGATTCCAGTCTTCATAAATATAGTCACCGGGTAATGTTGCATTACCGGAATAGATAGAATTAGCAATCTGTTCATAGCTAGTGAAACGTCCCGCTGCACCATAACCAAACCAAATATCATTGTAACGATTCAGATTTCTGTTTCTCCAATAATCATAGGAGTTACCAGCCGGATCTGTTTCATAATAACGACGCATACCGCGAGTTAGTGAAACTTGTCCACTTACATTATATCGAAAATCTCCAATGCTATTATTATGACGTAATTCTAATTCAATACCCTTTGTACGGTCACTGTTAAGATTCTCCTGCGGCATTGTAGAACCAAAAGTACCCGGTAAAGAAACCAGACGATTGGCAAGCAGCCCGTCACGGTCACGTTGGAATACTTCAAATGTCAGCCCCAACAGACCATCCCATAAATCGGCATCAAGTCCAATATTCAAAGTCTTTACTGTATACCAGGTAATATTAGGATTAGCTACTGCACGGAAACCAAGTGCATTAGTATAAGCACCACCAAACACATAACCTGTGGGATAATTGTTGTTAGAGCCACCGGAAGTGTTCGGATAATCATAACCGGAAAGGAATTGATAATCAGCAGCACCATCATCACCCATCTTACCATAAGATGCACGCAACTTCAAATTAGAAACAAACTTCAGATTGTCTTTAATAAAAGACTCTTCTGACATTCTCCAACCGATAGAAGCGCCAGGGAAGAATCCCCAACGATTATCTGAAGGGAATTTGGAGGAACCATCATAACGGAAAGAAAATTCAGCGAGATAACGTCCTTTATAATCGTAATTGAACTTACCAATAAGACCTTTCGAAGCCGATTCTGACAAACCATTTGCATTTGCCATACCTACTTGCTCTTTAGAATCACCTGCGAACAAATAAGGTAAAGGTATAGAGAAGTTACGTTGTGCCCACAAATTATCTCCTACATTATGAGCCTCTTCATACAACATCAAACCAGAAACATGATGGCCTGAGAATGTGTTATCATAACTAATTGCAGCTTGCCACAAAGTACTCCAGCTACTATTGTGAGTACGACGCAACTGAGTAGGGCCAAGACGAGAAGCCGCCACATATGAATCTGCTGCAGCATTATAAGTATACAGGTTATATTCCTTATTCCAAGTCGTTTCATCATTTTCCTTCGTGTCATAGCTGAACATACCTCTCACCTTCAATCCTTGCACTTTGGGAATTGTATATTCTCCTTCAAAAGAGGATTGGAATAACTTATTTCCTCTCTTCTTAAAACCGGTTAAATCCGTATCAATTAAAGCCAACGGATTATCATCAGAACTCTGAGGCTTCTGATAATAAGGTGCTGTATTATTTGCATACAAAGGATCATCTGGAGCAGAACGCCATAAATTCTTGAATATTTCCCACGAATCCTTAGAGTTACCTTCACGGTCATCAATCATACCGCTCAATTTTACAGAAACTCTTAAATTCTTCGTCAACTGGGCATTCAGATTAGAACGTACATTGTAACGATTGTAGTCCAAAGCATCTCCTTTAAAGAAACCGCCCTGATCCATATAAGCGAAGCTAACATAATAATCCATCTTATCGCTACCTCCACTAATGGAAACATTGTGTGACTGTTGCGGAGCAGAATTAGCCATTACAGCATCATACCAATCTGTGGACACTCTCTTACCAGTCAGGAACTCATCAATAGCCTCCTGAGGATATTTCCGGCTTGGATTGACCAAGTCACGCATCTGCACATCATTAAACAATGTCATACGCCCCACAGCATCCACTGGCTTCAATATTTCACTTGGTTTTTGGAAACCATAATACATGTTGTAATCAATCTTAGTTTTGTTCTTCTCACCTCTCTTTGTGGTAATCAAAACAACACCATTAGCAGCACGTACACCATAAATTGCAGCAGAAGCATCTTTCAATACGGAAATAGACTCAATTTCATTAGGATCCATACGCTGCATGTCACCACGGGGAACACCATCCACTACAATCAACGGGGTACCGAAACCACGAATATCGAACTGGTTATTGAATTCACCCGGCTCTGAAGTTTTCTGAATCACACGTACACCTGGTACCTTACCAGTCAACATATTCTGTGCGTTCTGGTTCTTTGTAGCTATCAGACCTTCACTAGTGATAGCTGATACTGCTCCGGTTAGGTTCACTTTCTTTTGTGTACCATAACCTACTACAACTACTTCATCTAATTGTTCTGCGTCTTCCTTCATCACTATTTCCAGTGAAGTTCTGCCATTCAATTTTATCGTTTGATTCTTATATCCTATAAAGGATACTGACAATGTGGCATTAGTAGGAACTGACAATGTAAAGTTTCCATCTAAATCACTAATAGCTCCCAATGATTTATTACCCACTACGGTTACATTGACGCCAATAACAGGTTCTCCCATTTCATCAACTACTTTTCCCTTAATAGTAGTATTTTGTGAAAACACCGGGAAAACAGCAAACAACAGCATTGCCATCATGCAAAGCCATGCATTCTTCAAATTAGAATTGTTTTTCATTTGTTTCATAATTAATCTGTTTTTATGAATAGTAAACCCTCAGTTAATATAGGTAGGTTTACAAAAGGTTAACTTGTATTCTTCATAAGCATAAACATTTAGATTAGCAGTTCATTTTATTAAGTAAATTCCTACCCACAAAAGTATATGCTCCAGATTAATTATTCTTCGAAATTCGTCTTAATATTATATTAAAAAAGCGCTTAATTTTTTCAATTAAACGCTTAATTTTTAATAAAATAAAGTTATTCACATAATTTAGAAAGCGGAACCTTGTAATTTTCACCTAAAGACTCCCGATACTCCTTACAGAAACGATCATATACACTCTTGGCAATCCCCTTCTTCCCCTCCGAAAACAGTACTAAACACTTGGCAGACAATGCTTCTTCATTCAACGGATCATGCAAAAACATAATATCAGTAATACGGAGCACCATCTCATGGTTATTTTTCTTATATTCAATATCCAACAGATTTCTAAGTAAATCAATAGAAAGGCTTGAATAGGCATCCTTAAATCCATCCAACCAATCAACAATCGTATTAGAAAGTAACGGACCACACAGCAACAATTCCAATATTTGGTTCAGAAATACATCATCTTTCAGAGAACCATTTCGTTGAAATAACTCTATGCAATGGAGCGCTGTACGATAATCGCAGAATACCTTTTCTTTCCACTGCATTTTCAGAAATCCACCATCACTCACTACTTCCACATCACCAACCTCTTCTAACAAAACACGCAACTTACGCAATGTCACATTTCTATTATTTCGAGCTGAGATCTCATCCTTATCAGACCAAAGCATATCAGTTACTTTCCGAGTCAGAATGCCTTTTTCATCTTTCTCTGTATAAAGAATTAACAAAACTAACAAACTTTTCAGACGGGGAGTAAAATTAGAAGTGATATCATTTCCATCCTTATCCCGCACATTAAATGTACCAAGTAAAGAAATTGCTGAACGACTACGATCAAAATAGTTTTCTATCGGTCTAAGAACAGGAATTCTTTCATCCCCAGCTTCTACCTTCAATTCTAAATTTTCATTCTCTACATTGTTATCATTTGCTGCCAATTCTTCTTTTACACTATCCGTAGTAACTACAGAAAGCGGTTCTTCTTTCTTATGTTCAACTATTCGGTAATATAAAAAGCTTCCAACACCCAACAACGACAAAAATCCAGCAACTATCCAATACCACATCTGGATAGCAACAGAAGTATCTTCCACCACTTGCATTATATCCGCTTGGCTCATCAACGGAGTATTTATGGAATATATGGACACATCATGTGTACGATCAGTCAATATTTTATCCATTACTAAAAACAGCTTATTGCATGAAGGAGATGAGTAGAAACTAAAATCACAATCTTGATGAATAACTCTGTTATGAATGGGAATAGATACTGCTGTCCAAGTCGTATCTTTCATGGATACTTTCCACAAAATACCGCCATCTTTCAAGGAAACCGCATAGAATGAACTATCCGAGGGTTCGAAATACATAGATGAAGCCATCAACATTGAGGCCTCTACCTGCTTTTTCTTCCAAACAACACGTGATTTCCTTGTTTTCAAATCAATCGCGCACAATTCTGTATAGAAATAAGAATTCAACTCCTGTTTGCCATACTTATTTCCCCTCCCACCCAATATATAGAGTTCATCACCAACGACAGCTACCGCCGAAGAGTAACGAGGATTAAGCAAGGGGTCATAGTTGATCATTTCCATTTCGCCCGTAAACGGACTCATCCTGAACAAATCATTCCTGTATCTATAAAAACCATAGCCACCGAAGAAATAGAAAGAAGAATCAGCCGGATTATAAGTACGAGCATGGTTATAATAATTCGGCTCTTCCTTATTACGCTCTACCAAATTCCATCGATCTGTATCAAAAGAGAAAAAAGAAACACGCTTTTGAGATAACGAATAAGATACCAACCTGTTAGTCAAGGTGTCAAAAATTAGATGATCTGTGAACTCCATGGCAGGATACCCTCCTTGTACACTAATTTCTTTCTTCATGGTTCCAGTTTCATCTAGTATTTCCACTTTATCTGGCCTTACCAAATAAAACAAAGCATCACGCGCATTAAAAGCAACATCCAGTCTTCCAGAGAGTGTTCCTTTATAAATCTGTTTCCACTTGATATGGTCATCTATCAGCCAATAAGGGGACCGTACACGAGCTATAGATTTCGCTATTTCATCAAAGCAAACATTATCATTATGTTTCCACAACCTCCACTCACGGGTTTGCTTACCATCTTGCATTATTTTTACATCCTTTAAATTTATTGGCGCTACATCAGCCAGATATTCAGGCGCATGTCCGAATAATGCTTTTACCCGATGAGTTCCATTCAGAGGAACCATTATTGTCGTATCTTTTCCCGCATACTTCACTGCAATAGAATTATGCTTCATGTCCATTCGCAAGGAAACTGAAATCCACTTTTCTCTTTCAATAGGACTGTCAATGGTAACCATTCCTTCATTGAAGACTAATGCCGGATAATGCAAACGTTCTCCTCCCGCAACAAACGAAAAACGAATTAATTGATTTGTATTAGTGTACAAATGCAAAATTGACCCAAAGTCGGGTTCATTGTTACGTACCCACATCTGAAAAGAAATGGTAAATTCATTTTCTACTTCAAAAGGCTTATTTTCATCTAGAATGAGTGAAGTTCTTTCAGTACTAGGGGCGGAATGAGATTTAAAATAAAGTCCGCTATTATAGACGGAGGCAAATAAATTCACTCCTGCTAGCAGGAGGAAACTAAATAAAATATATCTGCAATAGTTTTTCATATTTCTATTTCAAGAACACTAGACAAAGGTATAAAAAAACATAAAATGAGTAATAAGTTCAATAAAAAGAATTAGAACCAATCCAGTGTTATGCGAATTACCTCGCACAACACTGGATTAACACTGAACTTATCGAAAAAGAACCTATTTGAAAACTACGCTTCTCCTCAATCCCTTTATTTATCTATCTCTCTATTTCACTTCAGGATTGACAAACATCACTTTCAACGAAGAAAGGAATTCATTTCTATTATCACATCTAAAGTTACCACTGAATTCATTTTTATCTCTTTCTCCTATTTTTATGCTTACCTTATTCCAACCTTGCAGCAAGGGCAGTTCTTTATAAGTAGCCTCATGCCTATTTTGCGAAGCGGCTACATATGCTTTATCATTAATAGCAAGCTGGCATTCCTTTGCTTTCACAACCAAAGTCAGCTTCGGCATATTCGGTTCAATCAGCAAGTCATCCAAAGGGCGCGGACTAAATACATAGATATCCAAGGCCCATCCATCCGCTTTTTTCACTAACTTCTCCTTCGCTGCAACAGGAAATACCAATTGATTATCACGCAAGAAGAAGACTTCATTTGATTTTACTTCAATCTCATTACAATCAATACCGGCATTCTTTAAAATCACTCCCAGTGTATTGTATCCCTTTTCAGAGTTAGTGAATTCTTTCAGGGTACTGATATAGAAACAAGAGGCATCTTTCTGATACTTCACAAACACAGGAGTAGCAGCTGTACATTCGTACTCACTCCGCACCGTACCGGCAGTTTTGATTTCCTCCGGACGTTTATTCCAAGCTCTCCAATCTGTTTTACAAGCATTCAGCAAGACATCTCCTTCTTCTACCAGCGCACCTGTTAATGAATATTCTGAAGCATCAGCTCTCTGAAGTTCGCAGAAATAGAAATCAGAATTATTCAAGCCACGTATCCATGACTTCTGAACCGGCAAGAAAGAAGAACGTTTAAGGTTATCTAATGCTACCGGAAGAGGTAATATCTCATCGTATACATTCAATGTCTGAGGTGTTAATCCCCAAATCCATACATCAGCACCCTTAGCAATATTAGCTAACATACTCTTCTTTTCAGCAGCAGACAAAGTGTAAGTACCATCTACAATATAGAGCATACGTGCAGGTGCAGTAATCTTTACAGCAAATTTCACGCCTTGTGCATCCAGAATACCTTTCAATTTACTGTCATCTCCGCCTATGAAAATCACTTCTTTATATTTCTCAGCCGGAGTAGCTGTCGGTGCTTCATATTGTTTTTTGTCAATATCAGCATAAGCAGACCAAGCAGAGTGTCCCGGTGCATTGGCTGCACGCATAGCATCATACATAGGCCATGGATCATACAAAGGTAGATTCGAATCATATCCCGGATTGAATGTTGTACAATAAGGACCTACACGCTCCGGTTGTACACCCGGCACACCTTCTTTATAATCAGTAAAGAAAATACCATCTTTATTGATATCCGGTTCTGTAGTCATATCTTTCTTTCCCAGTGGCAGCGGTTTCAAAGAGTACCATGCCATATTGAAAACGGTACTGTAAGAAGCTCCCATATTACGCTGGTTAGCAAGGAGATGATAGCACTCATTAGCTAATCCTTCCATACGTCCCAACTGCGATTCATAGGCTCTTTCACCATTATACTTAGCAACCTGCTCGGGCGTACCATAGTACGCCATACTATGTTCACCGATTCCCCAAGGTTTACCTATTCCAACCCAATGTTTCATTGAGTTCATGTCACCATAATGACCTACTGTAACCGGCAAGATGCCATCTCCATCATCTTCTCCATCGGCAGAAATCCATGGGCGGGTCGGATCGTTTGCACGAACAATGTCTCTCCAATCTTCCCAAGCTTTCTTCTGCTGAGGCATCAATTCCGGTCTGTTGTAAACATGCAAAATCACAGGTTTATTTTCATTACTGATACTCCAACCAAAGACAGAAGCATGATTACGGTCTCTGAGTACAAAACGTTTCAAATGTTCTTTTGATGCTTCCCAGAAGAGCTCAGAATCCAGTTTCGGACCACCATCACTCGCCCAGTTAGCAGTTTCATTCAATACGCAGATACCCATTTCATCAGCTACATCCATGTAGAAACGAGGATAAATCTGTGCATGAGGGCGAACTGCATTAGCATTCATACCTTTAATGGCAGTAAACCATGCCCACGCATATCTGCGTGTCATTTGCGGAATACCCATAAAGTGCCAAGAATCACCTCTCAACTGATAAGGTTTACCATTCAGGTACTGTGTGGTACCTTGCAATGTCCATTCACGCCATCCGAAACGTTCATATTTCATATCAAGAATTTCTTTCTTAGCCTGCAATGAAAGCAATACGGCATAAAGATTCGGTTGTTCAGGAGTCCAGTAACTCAACTCACCGGATACCGGAACCTGCAACACAACTTTTGTTGAAGCATTGGCAGGGATGCTAACTTTAACAGGGGCCACTTTCAAAGCTTCCTGTCCAAGTTCCCATGCAGGTACAGGAGCAGAATTAACATCTGTCCCAGCCAGGTTTACCCATTCATTAATCTTACCTTGAAGTTGCAGATCTGTCTTTTTTTCCGTATTATTCTGTACAGTCACTTCCAGTTCAAGCATATTCTTTGAAACCAACGGCTTCACATATACATCTTCCACATGTACTTTAGGCAATGCCAACAAGTATACATCCTGCCAGATACCGGCAATGTGATATCCCCACATAGAACCGGCAGGAACAATACGACGCCCAATTGTAGAGTTGTTTTCAAACAAAGATTGACTACGAACTCCCACCCATACTTCAGCGGTTTCACCTGCAGCTACCTTATTCGTAATATCTATGCTGAATGGAAGAAAAAGATCAAAATTCTCTCCTACTTTTTCCTTATTGATATAGACCTCAGTATAGCCGGCTACAGCTTCAAAATATAATTTTATCTGCTGACCATTCCAGTCATTAGGAATAGTTACAGTTTTTTTCATCCACGCCATTTTCACTTGTTCCCATTCTTTCGGATAAGACGGGTAGTTGCGATGATCAGGTCCCTCTACATTTCTGTTAGCAAAAGAGTTTATATTCCATGGAGAAGGAATCTTTATACGGGTTTTACTCCATGCACCTTCTTTGGGCAATGATAATTCCGGTGCCACTCCTTTACCTTGCACGTAACTACCCGGCAAAGCCACAGGTTGGAAATCCCAATAGCCATTCAGACAGATTTCTTTCCTATACTCCTTTTCTGTTCTATTCACAAGACCCTCACTTGGTGCAAACGGGAAGTTATACACCAATTTACCATCGCTTGATGTGTTTTGTCCCACTGCCTTTCCCGGCAGCAAGAACAAAGTCGTCAACAAGCTTAATAAAATTGCATTTCGTTTCATTTAAAAATACTATTAATTAGGTATTAGACATATTTGTTTTTCCTGTCTGCAAAGTAAACAGGGTGACATTAAAAAGTAAGCCGAAACAGAATTAATATTGGATTAAAAACACATTAATCCTCCGGAATCCAGAACTTTTCTATTAATAATGCAAATCAGTAGTTGAATTATGTTCATTTTGGACGAGTTATGAACAAAGTGTGATAAAGTGACAACGGGATAACGCTCTGTGATATAGCGCAGCCACTTTATCACCCTATCACACTATCACTCTTTTATTCCTCTCTTTTCCATCATGAATGAATTTCAACTACTGATTCGCATATATAATATTATTCAGTACTTATTTTAGTTTAGAACTATATCATTCATTCTGTAATCTTCGTACCTTTGTCGTATGTACTAATATAATAATCATGGACAAATTTAATGTAAAAGATAGTCCTCCGGATACCTCAAGGCTTGAAAAATTATTCTTGGAAGAAGGGCTCCTGATGAAAATTAAAAAGAACGAATATCTGGTACAGCAAAATGAGAAAAACAATCAGATAGGCTTTGTCGTATCCGGTATATTCCGTTTGTCTCATACAGATGCAAATGGCAATACATGGATAGTAGGCTATAGCTTTGCAAATGACTTTGTTTGTGACTATCCTTCTTTCATGAAACAGACAGTTTCCACAGTCACGATACAAGCTTCTACCGAATGTGAGGTTTATCTCCTCCCGTTAAGCAAACTTAATCAATTCTGGGAAACAGACATGGACACCCAACGATTAGGAAGGCAAATAGCCGAAACTATGTTTGCAGAAATATATCAACGACTATTGGGATTTTATTGCGATACTCCGGAACAACGTTATCATGCATTAATGAAAAGATGCCCCGGTTTACAAGAAAAGCTTTCATTCAAAGAAATAGCCCAGTTTCTTGGCATAACTCCCGAAACCCTCAGCAGAATAAGAAAAAAACAACTGTATAACGAAAGGTCTTGACTTTGGTCAAGGCTTTTTCACTCTATATAGCTTAATATTGCCGCCATAAACATAAATCATAAAAGTATGGCAACTTACACTCATTATGGGAAACAAGCTGATGTATTCAAGCATCTGGTGCTTTGTGAAGTTCTTCAAATCGAAAAACCGCAGATATACATAGAAACGAATTCAGCATCCGCCATTTATCAAATGGCGCATACCCCGGAACAGCAATACGGCATTTACTATTTCCTGAAGAAAGCCCGTGAAGAAAAACCTTTGAGAGAATCTCCTTATTACAAGCTGGAAAGCACAGAAATGGCAAAAGGAAATTATTTAGGTTCTCCCGCTTTAGCTATGAATACATTGGCAGAACGAACATCCCAATATCTATTCTTTGATATAGAAAAAGATGCTTTAGAAAATATAGAATCCTATGCCAAACAAGTGAAATTAGAATCACATATCCAGACCTGTCATACGGATTCACTCGAAGGGATTATAAAACTACTACCCTCACTTTCCCAAGCTTCCTTCCTCCATATCGATCCTTATGAAATTGATAAAAAGGGAATATCGGGAACAACCTATCTGGATGTATTAATACAAGCAACCCAAGCAGGTATGAAATGCCTATTGTGGTACGGTTTTATGACTGGAAATAACAAAATACACATTAACCAATATATAGTGAATAGACTGGAGGAAGAAAACATCAAAGAATATACCTGTATTGAGTTAATCATGAATTCAATCAGAAAAGATACGATTCCTTGTAACCCGGGTATATTGGGGAGCGGCATTTTAGCTACCAATTTATCTAAGGAAGCCAATAAAGCAATTTGGGATTATAGCAATATGTTAGTTTGCATGTACAGTGACACTAAATATAAAAGTTATGATGGGAGACTATATAGAGATAGTATAAAGTAAACATAAAAAAAGGCTATCTATCCCAGACAGCCAATCTTTTGTTAACCTTAAATCTAATACTATGAAAAACACATTGCAAAGATACGGACTTTCAGGATATCTCCAAATTTCTAAGACTAAACGGAGACATTTATAACATGGTTTAATAGAATGAAGGAAGTTGTTAACTATTTAAATTCTTTATGTTAACAATTAACACAAAGAATTTCACTTTCTACAGCATCATTGATCTTTTTCGCTTTCAGCCTCCAGATCCTTGATTTCTCTATTCAGGAAAACGGATAAAATAGTTCTCAGAACAACTATACCACCTAAAATAGCCAGTTCATTCAAAGTTGGCTCCAATACTGTTTTTAAAATATCTGATGCGATTAAGAATTCAAGTCCGAGCAACAAATAAGTTCCGAAAGTTGCCCGTAGTTTTCGGATGTTAGTAGTCGAATACTTACCCGTGAACCTTTTGAACTCATTGATCAGAAAAGATATTATTCCGATTAATGCTCCATAGGTGACAATTAGAAGACTTGTCACACTGATTATTGTAGCTAATGTATTTAAGAAAGTAGTAAGCATGCCGATTGAAGTTTATTAATATAACATTGCAAAACACTTTAATGTTTGATTTTTTATGAAAAAGCATTGATACCGGTCTTTGCAGATATCGGGTACCAGCTCGCGGCAGCGAAACGATGGGTGCCTTACCTGCAATGTAGTATGGGATATTCATTTGCTCCTGAAAAAGATGTAAATGGTGGATATTTCTTCAACCCGACAATCGATTCCAAGAAAAGCTCCGTCACAACTCAATTTCAATAAGACTGGAGATTCTATTTTAAAAGAATCCCACTTGAGTGTACAAAAAGACAGTAATTCTGAATAATATTCCATTTACAGAAACCTATATTTCGCCTACTTTTGCACAAACAAAGAATTTAAGGTTATAGAAAAATGGATAAACACACATTTTACAGCTATTTGATAGTAGGTATGACATTTGCCTTTGGATTGTCTGCACAAGCTCAGAACAAGGTTACTGCACCCATGAAAGACGTCAACCAAGTTATTGACAACACACTGGATAGTTTAAATAAAGCCCACACAGCAAGACCTGTAGCAGGATCAAGTAGAAAAGGAGATAATCCCGTTTTATTTTTAGTGGGTAACTCTACTATGCGTACCGGAACCTTAGGGAATGGTAACAATGGACAATGGGGATGGGGATATTATGCCGGCGATCATTTCGATTCAAATAAAATCACTGTAGAAAATCATGCACTGGGGGGAACAAGCAGTCGTACCTTTTATAACCGTCTCTGGCAGGATGTTATTAAAGGCGTCCGGGCAGAAGATTGGGTTATTATTGAACTGGGACATAACGACAACGGCCCTTATGATAGCGGTCGTGCACGTGCCTCCATACCAGGTATCGGTAAAGACAGCCTGAATGTCACTATTCAGGAAACCGGAGTACAGGAAACTGTATACTCTTACGGAGAATATATGCGCCGTTTCGTACAGGATGTAAAAGCAAAAGGCGCCCATCCTATCCTATTCTCCCTGACTCCCCGCAATGCTTGGGAAGACAAGGATAGTACGGTTATCACACGTGTCAATCACACTTTTGGTCTATGGGCCAAGCAAATAGCCGAAGAACAAAAGATTCCATTCATTGATCTGAATGATATCACTGCCCGTAAATTTGAGAAATTCGGCAAGGAGAAAGTTAAATATATGTTCTATTTAGACCGCATTCACACCAGTGCTTTCGGAGCAAAAGTAAATGCTGAATCTGCTGCCGAAGGTATTCGGGAATACGCAGGTCTGGAACTGGCTAACTATCTGAAACCAATTGAACAAGATACGATCACTGGTTCCAGCCGAAAAGAAGGATGTCCGGTAGTATTCACCATTGGCGACAGTACAGTCAAAAACAAAGACGATAATAAAAATGGCATGTGGGGCTGGGGAAGCGTAATAGCCGAGATCTTTAATCCGAAAAAAATATCGGTAGAGAATTGTGCTATGGCAGGACGTAGCGCCCGTACTTTCTTGGACGAAGGACGTTGGGACAAGGTTTATAATGCACTTAAACCGGGAGATTTCGTATTAATCCAGTTCGGACACAATGACGGAGGAGATATCAACACAGGAAAAGCCCGCGGTGAGTTACATGGCTCAGGAAACGAAAGTAAAGTCTTCCTAATGGAGAAGACTGGAAAATACCAAGTAGTCTATACCTTTGGCTGGTACCTCCGCAAATTTATTATGGATGCCCAGGAAAAGGGGGCGATTCCCATTGTTTTAAGCCATACACCCCGCAATAAATGGAAAGACGGACAAATAGAGCGCAATACCGAGAGTTATGGCAAGTGGACACGTGAAGCGGCAGAAGCAACCGGTGCTTACTTTATAGACCTGAATAAACTATCTGCTGATAAACTCCAAAAAGCAGGACCTGAGAAAACTGCAGTTTATTATAATACGGATCATACACACACTTCTTTGAAAGGAGCACAAATGAATGCCCGAAGCATTGCAAAAGGATTAAAAACTACAGATTGTCCACTGAAAAAGTTTTTAAAATAGGAATTATATGAAAACATTGCAGGAATGATCGTACCCAAGAAAGAAAAATAGAAAATAAAATAGACATGGTTAATTAATCCAAAAGAATAACTGCATAAAACAAATAATCACTTCTTTTGCTCCCGTCAAAAAATAAAACTGGACTATAAATGAGCAATGAGATTGATACCAAAACTCTGAAAGCTTTGCAGCAAGGTAGCCACAAGGCTTTCGAAGAAGTTTTTATCACTTATTACGGTAAGACGAAAGCTTTTATATATGGCTACATCAAGTCGGGTCCAGATGCCGAGGAGCTTACAGAAGATTTATTTGTGAATCTTTGGATAAACCGTCATTCTATTGATATTTCAAAATCATTTGATTCTTTCTTACATACAGTAGCAAGAAACTCTGCTATCAACTTCCTGAAACATAAATATGTAGAAGATACCTATCTAAATAATATCCAAAAGCAAGAATGCAGTTCCACTTCGGAAGAAGACCTGATAGCCAAAGAACTCGGACTACTGATAGACGACACAGTAGAAAAAATGCCGGAACAAAGGAAGAAGATATATATTTTAAGTCGTAACGAAGGCTTAAGCAATGAAGAGATAGCAACACAACTGAATACTACCAAGAGAAATGTAGAAAGCCAGTTAAGTCTCGCCTTGAAAGAAATACGGAAAACAATTTCATGCTTCTTCTTATCACTGTTATAATACACTCTTTTTTCGCTCCAACCCCCTAAAAAAGAAGTAAAAGAAAAAATATATTCACCTAAAATAACAAAGAATCATTTTTCTTCGTATAATTGCAGATTATTATATTCATAATCTTATGGGGAAAAGATTTTTATTTATTGCTACTTGCATAACTTCGACACTATTACTAGCGACAAGTTGTTTAGAAAAAAATGATGTGTATGTTAAAATTCCGGCAGACCAGTTCTTCGATTTTGACTTAAACCAGAAGATAAACCTGTCTGTGGACTATGGATTCAAAGGAAAAGACTATGTTGTCTTATTCGACCTCTACGACGAAAATCCGATAATAGAAAATGAAAACGGGGAACTTGTCAAAAAAGACATCTCTCCCATTTATCGTGCCGCCACAGATAAGGATGGTAAATTTTCCGGAGAGATACAAATTCAATCTGCTTTGTCAGAGGTCTGGCTATACTCAGAGTATGCCGGAACGCTCTCTCCTATTCAGTTAGAAGTTACTGATAACTCTATCATGTACAATCAGGAGAAGTATATTGCAAAAGCAACTACCCGAGCCTTAACACCTAACAATCATCAATATCCTGACGACTGGCTAACCTTGGGTGACTGGAGTACCCTCGGAACTCCTACTTATCTAACACCCGGCAGAGTACTACCTGATGCAAAAACATTGTATAATATAAATGAGATATTCGTCAAATACAATGGAACTGCTATGGAGCAAAGGGATTATGGAAAAGCATTCTTCGCTCCTGGCGTTAGCTCTGAGATAAAAATCATAAAAGCTACAAAAGTTTATTTATGTTTCATCAATAGTTCCGCTGGTTGGTACAATAGTGTCGGCTACTTTAGTTACCCTACCGGACAGGAACCCCAAAGTGTATCGGAAGTGCAGAGAATCATTGCATTCCCCAGTGCCACCTCTATTGCTCACAAGGGTGAAACAGGAGCATTAGTTAGTGGTGACAGAGTACTATTGAAGTATTGGGACGGAGAAAAATTCCATGATGAATTTCCCGCAGGAGTAACCATCGGATGGTGGTTGCAGGGAATGGGATTCGAGGCAGGAAATGTCAAGCCCAGAGTCGATGAAAAATATAACAGATTCTCCCTTTCGCATCTAAATTCAGATGGAAAACAACGGAGCGTTTCATTAAGGGATCCCAACTCCGACCAACTTGTAGCTATCGGATTCGAAGATAATACCGACCTTCGTTACAATGATGCCACTTTCTATCTGCAAATAGAAGAGAAGGGAGCAATAGACGAAAGCAATACACCTACAATACCGGATGTAGGAAATCCACCGAGTAACACGGAGAACTTCACTACATACTATGGTACACTAACCTTTGAAGACTTATGGCCATCAATGGGTGACTATGATATGAATGATGTGATGATAGACTATTCATGCAAAGTGTATAAAAACACGAGTAACAATAGAGTATATAAGATAGAAAATCAATTCATTCCACGTCATAATGGTGGCACACTCCAATCAGGATTTGGCTTCCAATTGAGTAGTGTCTCATCCGGCGATGTAAGTAATATAACAATAGACGGAGCCGAACAATCCCAATATATGCAGGGAGCTAATCAGGAGCCTGGACAAAGTCATCCTACTTTCTTATTATTCGATAACATCAAAGGTGTACTTGAAAAAACAATCACAATAAGCTTTGAATTGAACGATCTTGTGGAAGCAAATGTCGTACCTCCATATAATCCATTTATCTTTGTAGAATCGGACAAAGGCAGAGGAAGAGAAGTACATTTAGTGAAATATCCTCCGACAGACAAGGCTGATTTCGGTCTATTCGGTACAGGAAGCGATGCTTCACGCACTGATGAAGGCCTCTACTACGTAATGAACAGGCTTAAATTTCCCTTTGCCCTGAATTTGGCAAGTATTAAGGATTTCCCTACACCCGATGAAAGTGTAAGAATCGACTTAGCTTATCCCCAATTCAACGATTGGGTAAAGTCTGAGGGAAAAACTAATAAAGATTGGTATAAGCATCCTGCACAATAGAGTTAGGAAACGAATTAATCCGATAACTCATTTTGGTCAAAAGCTCTCCATATCCATATCAAGCCCGCACTTGCTCCACTCCTATACGGGGAACAAAATAGTGGAGTTGGTATGGAGGAGATATGGAGTTAGTAAGGTGCAGATTATTTGTTCCTTTTCTCGGTTATTAGAGAAAGCCTACTTCCTTAAAATAAAAAAACTCGATTTTCTTACTGAGCTTTTCATCTGTTAGCTGTATATATTATAAAATACAGCCAGATGAACAAGAATATGATCACTCGAATTCTTAGGAAATACTTATCCGGACGTTTCTCTTCCGATACAGAAGAAAGGGTTCAGAAATGGATTATTAAAGATAAAGATATTGAGGAAAAAGAAAAAGCCTCACTGGAATATTGGAATGAACTGGAAGCAAAAACCGATCCGGACACTGAACTTGTACTAGACAGAGTAAATCAAAGAATTGGCTATAAAGAAATCGTTCACCGACCTTTCTATCAAAAATTGACACGTATTGCAGCCGTTCTGATTCCACTATTTATGATGGCAGGAGGCTATTTATATTATACCTCCACACAAAATAAATGGATTGAAATATCAGTTGCATACGGTGACAAGAAACACTTCTTATTACCGGACAGTTCTGAAATATGGCTGAATGCGGGAACTGTAGTCAAATATCCGAAAGAGTTCTCGAAAGTGCAACGCCTTGTACACCTTGATGGCGAAGCTTATTTTTCTATTCGGAAGAACACAAGTAAACCGTTTATTGTAGAAACCTCCCAACTCTCAGTTAAAGTATTAGGAACTAAATTCAACGTAAAGGCTTACGCTGATGACAAACTGGTAACCACTACCCTGACAAGTGGTAAAGTTGAAGTTATCCCTCCCACCCAAGACCCACGGATACTAAAGCCTAATGAACAGTTGACATACGATAAAAAAACATCCGCCGTCAACATTACTGAAGTCTCCCCAACCGATACAGATGGCTGGATCACGGGTAAACTGATATTTACCGATGCACCTTTCACCGAGATCCTGCAAACACTTGAAAAACGTTACGATGTGACTATCAATCATACAATGAACATTCCTGCCTCCAAACAATATACCGTCCGATTCCTTAAAAATGAAAATCTGGAAGAAATACTGTCTGTATTAAGTGAGATGATTGGCTTCAGTTATCAAAAGCAAGGAAACAAAGTAGAACTAATCAAAAAACAATAAAAAGAAACTGCCTATGAAGAAAAAGAACCGGATTGCAGCTTGAGACCCTCAACCCGGTTCTGAAATGCTAATGCTCTATTTGAAAGTGAACTAAAATAAAGTATCAACCATACAAAGATAATGCAATTTGAGTGCAGAACTTTCATGCTTGCATGAACAAGTTCTGCCGAAATGCAGCTTATCTTATAAAAATATACAATAATGAACCGAATAACCATTAATAAACAAATAAATAAGATACTCCTTTTTTTATTTTTTGCCTTTCTATCATTTAATGCCACAGCACAGAATGACAAAAAGCAAATCACCATACAAAATAAAAACATATCACTGAAAGAAGCTTTTGCCGAGATAGAACTACAAACCGGATACAGCATAGCCTATGAGTTGTCGACCGTAGATGTAAAGAAGAAAATATCACTGTCATTAGAAAACCAGAGTATTGACGAGGCATTATCACAAATCCTGAAAGAAACCCGGTATTCGTACAAAATAACAGGCTACCATATCATTATCACTCCATCCGACAACGAACAACAGAAATCCACCAAGGAAAAAACAGAGAGACCTACCCAAACAGTCAGAGGAATCGTACTGGATTCCAAAACCAATGCCCCCATAGAGTTTGCTACTGTAAGAATTATGAATAGCGGTTCTTTGGGCAGTACAACAGATAGTCTGGGAAGATTTCGGATAGACCATGTTCCTGTGGGACGATGCAATATACAAACCTCCTATGTAGGATATAATGCCAATATTTTCAATGAAATACCTGTAACCTCTTCCAAGGAAGTATATATGGAAATCCCATTGGACGAGAATGTTCATTCGTTAGCGGAAGTCGTCATACAACCTGAGATAAAGAAAGATAAGCCCCTGAATGCAATGGCCATTATCGGCGGACATATGATCAGTATGGAAGAGGCAGGCAGGTTTGCCAATGGTTTTGATGATCCGGCACGCCTGAGTTCTGCATTTGCAGGTGTGGCAGGAGATGTAGGAACCAATGCTGTAGCTATCAGAGGAAATTCACCCCAGTTTACCCAATGGAGACTGGAAGGTGTAGAAATTCCTAATCCTACTCACTTCGCTGACCTTACCGGACTGGGTGGAGGTTTTCTTTCGGCCCTGAGTACACAAGTGATCGGTAACTCCGATTTCTACAACGGTGCGTTCCCTGCCGAATACAGCAACGCATTATCAGGTATCTTCGACATGCAAATACGAAATGGTAACAATCAGAAGTACGAACATACATTTCAGTTGGGTATTCTGGGTATTGACCTGGCATCGGAAGGCCCGATAAGCAGGAAGAATGGAAGTTCCTATATCCTTAATTACCGCTTCTATACTACTTCCTTAGCCACAGGAAATGACATGAACCTCAAATATCAGGACTTATCATTTAAGCTGAATTTTCCTACCCGGAAGGCCGGAACTTTCTCTATCTGGGGGATCGGACTGATTGACCGCTATAAACCGGAGATTCTCGACCGTGATGAATGGGAAACACAAAGTGACCGGCAATCCGGAAATACAACATTTGATAAAGCAGCAGGAGGAATTACTCACAAGTATCTTATCAATGCGGATACTTATATCCGTTCTTCATTAGCCGCTACTTATGCAAAAGATCACACAGAAGCTGATCAGATGACAGAAGACGATAAACTGGTCCATGTAGGAGATATCCGGAATTCCAAATGGGATATCGTTTTCAATTCTTATCTGAACAAGAAGTTCAACTCCAACCACATCAACCGGACAGGTATCACAATCACAGGACTTAAATACGATCTGGATTACAAAATCAGTCCTAATTTTGGTTTAGATATACCTATGGAACAGATTTCAAAAGGGAACGGAGAAAGTTGTGTACTCTCGGCATACAGCAGTTCTGTCATCAACCTAAGTAATCATTTTACCACCAGTCTGGGCATCACTGCGCAATACTTCACTCTAAATAAGAACTGGACCGTAGAACCCAGAGCAGCCCTTAAATGGACTTTCAATCCGAAACATGCCCTAGCATTGGCATACGGCCTGCACAGTCGAAGAGAAAGACTTGACTACTACTTTGTGGAACAAGAGGTCAATGGAAAAACTGAATCCAACAGATATCTGAATTTTTCAAAGGCTCATCACTTTGGGCTTACATACGACTGGAATATCAACTCATATATGCACTTAAAAGTGGAACCCTATTATCAATATTTATTCCGTATTCCCGTTGAAGAGAATTCTTCCTTTTCTATCATCAACCATCAGAGCTTCTACCTGGAAAGAATATTAAAGAATAGAGGTTCCGGAGTGAACTACGGTATAGACATCACATTAGAACAATACATGAAAAATGGTTTCTACTATATGATAACGGCTTCTCTTTTTAAATCGAGATACAAAGCCGGGGACCATATCTGGCGCAACACACGGTTGGACAAAAACTACCTCCTAAACGTACTTGCCGGAAAAGAATGGATGGTGGGACGCAATAAACAAAATGTACTAAGCCTTAACGGACGTATCTTCTTCCAAGGTGGCGACCGCTACACTCCTGTAGACGAAGAGAAAAGCCTGATAGAACATGATATCAAATTTGATGAAACCAGAGCTTACAGCAAGAAATTTGATCCTTCTCTCAATGGTGATATTTCTTTCAGTTATAGAATCAACAAAAGGAAAATATCTCATGAGTTTTCCATTAAAATGCTAAATGTAGGTATGCGCACAGGTATGCACTTTTACCAGTACAACGAAAAGACCCATAAGATAGAGAAAGAAGACGGATCGGGTATGATTCCGAATATCAGTTATAAAATCTACTTTTAATTTATGAAAGAGAACACTTATTGCTTACACCATTTTACAGCGAAAATATTCTATTGCCCCCGATAAAAGCAAAGAAGATGTATCAGGAAATTTCACAGTATCGGAATGAATTATCATCCTTTGTATGAACTAACCGTTCACGACAGACGTTATATCCATAGAACTTTAAAGACCAACGATCATGGAAAAGTATCTGATTCATAGTAATGAGTTGCATTTCATCAACAAGGAACGCATTCACAGGGAAGTAGAAAAAATGGTAGAGTCATTAGACATGGCAGCAGGTTCCACCGAAGGGTTCGATCTGTATACCGTAGTAGAAAGTTATTTCACTGATCTCGAAAAGCGAAAGGAAATCAATCGCTTACTGCATATAGAGAAAGATGAATGCGAAGCCATAGAGGAAGAACTCGGAGTATATGAAATGTGATTTACAATAAAAACTATCACGAGTAATTAACTATAAAGAATAAGGGGGCATAACAACAACCTGTTATGCTCCCTATTTTTTACAGTAATCAGTTCCAGACCACTATCAGTCCTTCGCCTGATGTACCGTCAGTTGTGGGAAAGGGAAACCGATACCTTCCTTATTGAATACAGAATAAATGGTCTTGTTCATATCGAAGTAAACTCCCCAATAATCTCCACTCTTTACCCAAACACGGATAACAACATTTACACTGCTTGCATCCAAAGCATGAAGGGCTACAAAAGGTGCCGGGTCAGCAAGGATACGCTTATCTTCAGCAATAATCCGCCGAACAGTTTCTTCCACCTTATCATAGTTCTCACCATATTCTACGCCAATTACCCAATCCACACGGCGGGTATCTTCACGACTATAATTGGTCACTGTACCACTGCTCAAGGCTCCGTTCGGTATATAAATCACTTTATTATCAGCCGTAGTCAGAATCGTATGGAAGATTTGTATCTCACGTACCGTACCTGATACACCCTGGCTCTCTATCCAGTCCCCCACCTTGTAAGGGCGGAACAAGAGAATAATCAAACCACCCGCAAAGTTCTGTAGATTACCGGATAAAGCCATACCAATAGCCACACCGGCAGATGCCAGCAAGGCAGCAAAGGAGGTCGTTTCTACACCCAGCTTACCGATAACAGCAATAATCAGCAAGATGGTCAGAAGGATATTTACCAAACTCTTTACAAAGCTCTGAATACCGGCATCTACATGACGCTTTTCCAACAGTTTGGAAACCATCTTCTTGATGAGAGAAATAAGGAAACGTCCAATGACAAAAATTAGGATAGCCCCAATAATATTTCCACCGGCAGCTACACCCCAGTCTATTAATTGTTGAAGAAAGACTTGCAATTTACTAAAGCCTTCTTCTACTACAGTTCCATCGGCAGGAATTGCCGTTTGTAATAACACTAACATAATATTTGTTCGTTTGAAGTTAATAAAATCATTATCTCCCAATAATTACAGGAGATTACAAAAGTAACAAATATTTCCGGTTATCGTTCACTCGATTTGCGTGTTTCAGCGAAAACACTTAATTTTGCCCCCGATTTCAACTAAGGGGTGCCCTAATATGACGGGCTGAGATCATACCCATTGACCTGATCCGGGTAGTGCCGGCGGAGGGAAAAGAAGAAAAGTTCCCCTTTTCTGTATTAATCTTTAATAGTTAAAATTGTAATGAGAAAACATGCAATGGCGGCCTGCCTGTTGATGGCAACGCTGAGTGTCTGTGCGCAGACGCATGAGAAAGACAGCTTGCGGGTGATAAACCTGCAGGAAGTAGAAGTTATCTCTACCCGTGCCACGGGAACCACACCTGTGGCGTTTACCAATGTTAGTAAAGAACAACTTAAAAAACAGAATTTCGGGCAAGACCTGCCCTATTTATTAAGCATGATACCTTCTGCCATTACAACAAGTGATGCAGGAGCCGGTATCGGTTATACCACCTTGCGCATACGCGGCACAGATGGCACGCGAATCAATGTCACCGCCAACGGTATTCCTATCAATGATGCAGAAAGCCACACCGTATTCTGGGTAAACCTGCCTGATTTTGCCTCTTCCGTAAAAGACTTACAAGTGCAACGAGGCGCAGGTACTTCCACCAATGGTGCAGGTGCATTCGGTGGTAGTATCAATATGCAAACAGGAGATTTTTCATTGAAACCGTATGCCGAAATCAACGCATCTTACGGCTCATTCAATACTCACAAAGAGACAGTGAAAGTAGGTACCGGACTTATCAACGAACATTGGTCTTTTGACGTACGGTTATCCAATATCAGTTCGGATGGTTATATAGACCGGGCATCCGTTGGCTTAAATTCCTACTATGCTCAGGGTGGATATTATAATGACAACACATCGGTGAAACTGATCACTTTCGGCGGAAAAGAGCGTACTTATCATGCATGGAATTATGCCAGCAAAGATCAAATGGCAGTATTCGGACGCCGTTTCAATTCTTGCGGATACATGTATATTGGAGATAAAAGCGGAGGGATACATCAACCGGAGATTGATTACGATTATGGTGTCAAAGAAGCCGATCAACTGATCAAAAATGGTGGCACTTTCCACTTCTATGATGACCAGACAGATAACTATGTACAAAAGAACTATCACTTGTTAGTCAACCACACTTTTACTCCGCAATGGCGTCTGAATGCCGGCTTGCACTATACCACAGGAGATGGATATTATCAGGAATACAAGATTGGACGTAAATTGGTAGAATATGGCATGAAACCCTATGAAGTAAGTGGAGAAAACGTAACCAAAAGCGACCTTGTTCGTAAAAAAGCAATGGATAACTGGTTTGGTGGAGGAATCTTCTCCGTAAGTTATACCAATGACCGGCTGAACGCTTCACTGGGTGGCGGTCTGAATCGTTATGATGGCGACCATTTCGGTAAAGTACTGTGGGTGAAGAACTATCTGGGGCAACTGAATCCTGATAATGATTACTACCGCAACAACGCTACTAAAAATGATGGAAATATCTATCTGAAAGCCAACTATGAGTTAGGTGGTGGTGTCAGTGCATACGCCGATCTGCAATACCGTCACATCACCTACAAGATGCATGGCCGGAATGACAAATGGAACGATGATACGAACGCACTTCAAACCCTGCATATTGAAGATAAGTTCGACTTCTTCAACCCGAAAGCCGGTTTGTTCTGGCAGATCAATACTAACAACCGTCTATATGGTTCATTCAGTGTAGCCCATAAAGAACCTACGCGCAATAACTATACCGACGGAAAGTTAACCGAACATCCCAAAGCAGAACGCTTATTCGACTATGAACTGGGATATACCTTTGCCAACTCATGGTTAAATCTGGGCGCTAATCTCTATTACATGGATTATAAAAACCAACTGGTATTGACAGGCGAAAAGAATGAAATTGGCGAAGCTGTAGCAGCCAATGTACCCGACAGTTATCGCATGGGTATAGAACTCATGGCTGGATTGAAACTGAACTGTGGTTTCCAATGGGATATCAATGCCACCTTTAGCCGTAATCGTGTAGAGAACTTCTCCGAAACACTGTACGAATGGGAGGACCCTACTACCGAAGCCTGGAAAATAGATCGTGGCAATACTCCTATCTCTTTCTCACCGGACTTTATTCTGAACAATCGTTTCAGTTATACGTATAGAGGATTTGAAGCATCCCTGCAATCCCAATACGTCAGCAAGCAGTATATGACCAATGCTAAACGTGATGACCAAATATTGGATGCTTACTTCGTTAGCAATCTGAACCTGGCATATACCTTCAAACTGCCTCGCATGAAGTCAGTCACAGTGGGTTGTACGATATATAACCTGTTCAATGAAACATACGAAAATAATGGTTTCGCAGGTAGCGGATATTCCCTCAATGATGCAGGAGAAAAAGAACGTTACAGCTATGCAACCTATGCTGCACAAGCCGGAACCAATGTACTGGGACATATTTCTTTGAGTTTTTAAAGCATGGAACAAACTCTCGAAATTATCGGAACCATCGTTGGTCTTGTCTACCTCTGGTTAGAATACCGGGCGAGTATCTATCTTTGGATAGCGGGCATCATCATGCCTGCTATCTACATTTTCGTCTATTACGATGCCGGACTGTATGCTGACTTCGGCATAAATATCTATTATCTGGGGGCGGCCGTCTACGGTTGGATGATGTGGAAATACGGTAGTTTTGTAAGACGAAAACTTCATCTACGTATCAAAGAAGGGCAGCAGGAACTTCCCATTACCCGTATGCCGATGAAATATTACCTGCCCCTCGGCATTATATTCGCCGTTACTTTTGTCGGCATTGCCTGGATACTCATTCGTTTCACCAACAGTAATGTACCCTGGCTTGATTCTTTCACCACTGCCCTCAGTATCGTAGGCATGTGGATGCTGGCACGAAAATATGTAGAACAGTGGTGGGCATGGATTGTGGTGGACATTGTCAGTGCAGGACTCTATGTTTACAAAGACCTCAATTTCACAGCAGGACTATATGCTCTTTATACAATAATCGCTATCTTTGGCTACCTCAAATGGAAGAGGATGATGGAAAGAGTGGTAGAGTGATAAGGTAATAAGGTGGTAAAGTGATAAAAGAAACAATGATGAAAGAAAATAATAATAAGAATTCAGTGGAACTTTGTGTTCTCTGTGGTGAACCGGAAGCAGTAATCTTAGCCAATGGTGATTATCCGACCCATCCTATACCTTTGCAGATACTGGCATACGCTCCTTATATCATTTGCTGTGATGGCGGTGCAAATGCTTATATAGATCGCGGCAACGTACCTGATGTTATTATCGGTGACGGAGATTCCCTGAGTGAAGAAAACCGCCGGAAATACAGTCATATTCTTCATTACATCTCCGACCAGGAAACCAACGACCAAACTAAAGCCGTAAACTTCCTTTTATCACAAGGTAAAAAAAACATCGCTATCGTAGGAGCCACAGGCAAACGGGAAGACCATACTTTAGGAAATATCAGCCTGCTCATTGATTATATGCGTACCGGAGCTCATGTCCGCATGCTGACCGATTATGGTATTTTCATTCCCTGCCATGACACCTGTTCTTTCCCCAGCCAACCAGGGCAACAGATTTCGATCATAAACTTTGGTGCCCATAACCTGCGAGGTGAAGGCTTGGTATACCCTCTCAGTGACTTCACTAACTGGTGGCAAGGTACACTGAACGAAAGCACGGAAACAGAATTCACCATTCACGCAGAAGGGGAATACTTGGTAATTATGAATTACCTTTCCTCTCCGCTACCTCCACAAAGTACACACTCAGACATATCATTCCGATAGCCACCCCCTGTTCCCAGGTAAAGCGGTCTTGCCCCACGATATAAGAAACGACGGTCGTCACAATCAGTATCAGATAGCCATACATGGCCACTACGGTTGTCTTCAGATATTTCAATCCGATGGGCATCAACCAATAACTAAGGTAAGTAGGAAAAATAAGGATGAACGCCAAAATCATCCACGGCATCCAGTGCCAGGTTCCATGTGCTGCGTCGGTGAACAACGGCGCGTCCCAGCCCAAGATAGTAGATATCACCAGACCGGACAGCGCCGCGCCCCCAAACACATATTTCATTACGGTCACCAAGCCGATCTCTTCCAGCAATTTCTTACTCAGAATCAGATAAATGGCAAAGAACACCGAACTGAGCAGGCACAACATATTACCTGTAAAGGCATCATGTGCCAAGTCATCGCTGCCTTGAGTCAATATACACAGCAATGCACCACCGAAACCGAGGGAAATACCGATAATTTTCATCAGTGTAGCCCGCTCGTGCAGAAAGAGAACGGAGATAAGAAATACCCAGATAGGTTGCAGGGAATTGAATATGGCACTACTGACAGGCGTCGTCTTACTGATACCCAGCAAATAGCAGAACATAAAACCATACATGCCGAATGCTCCCAGACAAAGTAACCCGATACGCTGCCGCCGTGTGATAGGTGCTTCTTTCACAAACCAGCCTGTCACCCAGAACGCTATAGCAGCAAAAGTACAACGCACCGTGACACCCGTCAATGCACCTATCCACACGGGCAGCAGGAATTTCAGGGCATTCATATTCAATCCCGCAAATATTCGCGAGACTACCAAACTTAAATTGGCCTCCAGTTTCTTATCTTTCATTCGGATATCGCAATTTTGGTTTCAAGGCAGAGAACGCAGGGAAAAGAAAATTGTTCAACGTGCATGGATATTCCAAAACTATTCGTATCTTTAGGATGTTCTATGAAAAACAAAAAAGGATAGCCCTATGAAAAGTAAAGAAGAAAAAGACACACTGCGTACCGAAACGCAAGATGAACCTAAGAGCAAAGAACAAGTGCTTGTATTCTCTCATCAACTGCGCCGGGAAGTTGAAACCGCCTGCTGCCAATTGGATAACCGCGAAGGACAGAATAACTTAACAATAAACAAGGAGGTAGCAGAATGGCTAAGCAAGTAATATGGTCGCTCGTCGCCAAGAAACAGTTGAAGGAAGCATTCCAGATACTAAAACTAAAGAATGGGAATAATGAGGTTGGTGAAGTGCTCTATGTACAATTACAGAACATATTACACCGCATCAGCATGAATCCGTTCATCGGACAAACAACAGAAATAGAGAACATACGCTACATTATTCCTCACCCGGGATATACACTTTTCTATCGACATAGCCTCAAGAAGATAGAAGTTGTTGTACTATGGGACAACCGACTAAAGATGGGGGAACTGAAGGTAATCCCCAAAAAGGAATGAGATGTAAATAAGCAGCAAATTATTATTGAACAAATTCCATAGCATGCCATGCATACCATTTTTGTGTGAACTCATCACCCAAGTTGTATTGACTGGCAACATTACGTACTGTCTCCAAATTCAAATTATCAGGTAAACGGAGAAGTGCGTTTGCAGCACAGAGGTTTTTGTATTCTTCATCAAGAATAATCCTTTTACGGAGAGACAGATTATCATCCCCGATATAAGTCCTGTGACTTACCATGCGTTCTGACACCAGCCTGCCAATCATGACACCTTGCTCTGATATAAAATAATATGAATTATCAGGTTGCCTGACATAAAGAGTATTATTATTTTTCAAGCTAAAATACTCAAATGTATTATAATTACCAGTTTCCAGATTATAATATCTAAGGTAACGCTCTCTGTATCTCTGCATAAAATGTGAAGTATACTCAATAACAAGAGGATGTCTATAGCTCGACAATGCAATATATCCGTAAGTTTCCTGACCGGTTATCGGAGCGTAAATAAGAAGTGAAAAACTTTCATTGAGAGCAAGAAAGGCAATGGTCCAAGAATTATTCCGCTTTGTCGTGACTACCATTCTTTTAGTAAATCTTCCGATAAAGTGTTCTTGCCTGTAGCGCTTTCCACAACGATCCATAAATAAATCGATTTTGGTCTGCAATATTGAAAAATCTTTCATTGCTTCAGCATATAACTCTTCGGACGACATTGACGATACAAACATGTTTTTATCTTGTTTATGGTTAATGCGAACCAGAAATTGAATAAATGCCTTTCTTACAGGTTATGAATAAAGTGTGATAAAGTGGTAGGGTGATAAAGTGATAGCGGGATAACGCTCTGTGATATATAGTGCAGCTACTTTATCACCCTACCACTTTATCACTCTTTTATTTTTATTCCTTGTTCGCAATATTAATGAATATGGGTACAAAGGTATAAAAAAACAATCCAACATAGTTAGCAGAGGCCTTTTTTCATGTTATAATATTATCCTTGAGTAGCTGCTGATTTTTTGGATGGTCTGAATCCCTCGAACACATCATATATTTCATGCAAACAAATGATGCGTTTGCCATAAGTAGATGGTGTGTTTCCCACAGTTGAATAAGACAAATGCCACACTCTAACGGATAATTAGTGTGGCATTTACCCCATTAGAGTGTGGCATTTCAGTCATTAAGATGTGGCATTCGGGAAGATCAAATGTGGCATTTCAGATGGGATTAAAAAAAGAGAGGAGAAGCAATGCCCCTCCTCTTATACTAATTTAAACTTGAATCTGAGTTAAAATTACGGTTACAAATATACTATATTGAAACACCAAAGTCAAGCTTTCGGGTCTTTATTTCTTTCTGCTTAAAGAAATTCCGCTCCTTATAGCGACAACAGATAACTTTTAAAATCAGCAAATTCCTTGGTCATTGACAGACTTTGCTTTTCACCTTGCATAAAAGCTTTCAGTTTTGCAGGCATCTCTACGCTTTCGCCGATAATACCTTCCACGGTATCGAGGAATTTTGCCGGATGTGCCGTCTCCAGGAAAACGCCAGTTTCACCTGGTTTCAATCCTTCTTTCAGAGCACGGAAACCACAGGCACCATGCGGATCAAGCAGGTAATGACATTCCTTCCACGTCTCACGCATCGTTTCAGCAATCTGTTCATTAGTATAAGTAGTACCACTGATTTCAGCAGAAATGGCCGCATGACTGCCTCCATAAAGATCGAGCACACGCGCGAAGTTACTCGGATCGCCCACATCCATAGCATTAGCAATGGTAGCGATAGAAGGACGTGGAGTATAAACTCCGGTTTGCAAATATTGATAGAAGATATCGTTACGGTTGTTGGCAGCAATGAAACGCTTCACAGGCAATCCCATACGTTTACCAAACAATCCGGCAGTGATATTTCCAAAGTTACCGCTCGGAACACAGATAACGGCATCATTCGCTTTGCCTAACTTCTTCAGTTGAGCATAAGCATAGAAGTAATAGAAAGCCTGCGGTAAGAAGCGTGCTACATTAATGGAATTGGCACTGGTAAGTTGCAGATGCTCATTCAGTTCCTTATCCATAAAAGCAGACTTCACCAACGCCTGGCAATCATCGAATGTACCGTCTATCTCAAGGGCTGTGATATTCTGTCCGAGAGTCGTAAATTGTTTCTCCTGTATTTCGCTGACTTTCCCTTTAGGATAAAGCACATATACATGAATACCCTCCACACCGAGGAAACCATTAGCTACCGCACTTCCCGTATCACCAGAGGTAGCAACCAACACATTGACTTGTTTCTTACCTTCTTTTCTGATGAAGTATCCTAAAAGACGGGCCATGAAACGTCCGCCCACATCTTTGAAAGCAAGCGTCGGGCCATGGAAAAGTTCGAGTGAATAAATATCTTCCGTCACCTTCACCAAAGGAACATCAAAATTCAATGTATCGTAAACGATTTGTTTCAATGTTTCGGCAGGTACATCTTCCCCAAAGAAAGCATCGGCTACGCGATAGGCAATCTCCTGAAAAGAAAGAGTATCAATACTATCATAAAAATCTTGTGGCAAAGGTTTAATGCTATATGGCATGAAAAGTCCTTTGTCGGCAGCAAGTCCCTTCACTACGGCTTCTTCCAGGCTGGCATCGGGAGCTTGTTTATTGGTAGAATAATATTTCATATTAAATTAAAAATTAAAGAATTAAAAATTAAAGGCTGCGCAAGGCTCTGATGAAATCCGCATTACTTTGCGGTGGGACTCATAAATTCATTGATAAATTCGTCTTCTTTCATCAAACCGTAACAGCCTTCGCAAACAGACGCTTCATCAAAGGTCTGTACACTATCCGGTTCGATACCCGGATACCAGATGAAGAAAGGGATCGGTTCATTGGTATGTGTGCGAAGCTCACATGGAGTAGGATGATCGGGCAATACGGCAATAGCTACCGGTTCTTCCCAATCTTTCACGGCTTCATATATAGGACCTACAGCACGGCTATCCAGATTCTCGATCGTCAGAAGTTTTAAATCCACATTCCCTTCATGTCCGGCCTCATCGCTGGCCTCGATATGTAGATAGACGAAATCATCCGTCTTCAAGGCTTCCAGTGCGGCAACCACTTTATTTTCATAATTGGTATCATACAGGCCCGTTGCACCTTCCACTGTCAGGCGACGCAAGTCCGCATAATATCCGATACCATTGATCAGATCTACAGCAGAAATCACTGCCCCCCGTTTCACTTGTGGGAACTTATCAGACAAACGTTCCATCTTAGGACGATATCCGGGACTCCAAGGCCAAATACTGTTAGCCGGGTCTTTCCCTTCCGCCATCCGCTTCTGATTCAACGGATGATTTTCCAAAAGCTCCTGCGAACGCAGGATAAGATCATTAATCAAATCAGCGGTTTGTCGCGGAGTCAGTTCTGCACTGCCTTCGGGAACTGTTATATTCTCCGTACCCGGCATCGGTTTCACCAGTAACGGACGGAAAGGTTTCAACGGCACATCGTGCGGTGGCGTACAATCGATACGTTTATCTCCACCTTTGATCACCAATAAATGACGATATTGCACGCCTGTATAGAAACACACCCGCTCATTACCCAGATGTTCCTGCAAGTACTTCACCAATACATCGGCTTCTTCCGTTGTGATGTGTCCGGCAGAATGGTTTTTAATATGATCGCCTTCAATGCAAATGATGTTACAACGCATTGCCATCTCGCCCGGTTTCAAATCTACACCGATGCTGGCAGCTTCCAGAGGTCCTCGTCCTTCATAAACTTTCGGCAGGTCATAGCCCAGAACGGACATATTCGCGACCTCACTACCGGGATGGAAACCATCGGCAACAGTTTTCAACCGTCCCGTACGTCCCATGCTCGCCAGTTTATCCATATAAGGCGTCTTGGCATATTGCATCAGCGTCTTACCGCCCAATGACTCCACAGGCCAATCCGCCATTCCATCGCCTAATATGATTATATGTTTCATTTTATTAAACATTTGCAATACTCATGATATCCGCAAATACACCTGCCGCCGTCACTCCGGCACCGGCACCGTATCCTTGTATCATCATCGGATATTCTTTATAACGTTCTGTAGTCAGCAGAATAATATTGTTACTACCTTCCAGACCATAGAACGGATGATTTACACCCACTTCCTGCAGGCCGACTGATGCTTTGCCATTCTCTAGTTTAGCAACAAAACGCCAGTGCTTGTTCTCAGCTTCCAGTACCTTGCGACGGGCTTCAAAGTCCGCATCCAGACTCGGCACTTTCTTCCAGAAATCATCCAGTGAACCTTCAAAGAAATCATCGGGCACGAACAAATTCTTTTCTACATCCGACTGTTCCAGTCTGTAACCGGCTTCACGTGCCAAGATCACCAGTTTACGGATAACGTCCTTGCCACTCAGGTCGATACGCGGGTCCGGTTCGGAGTAACGTTCTTCCTGCGCCATCTTAATGGTCTTGCTGAAAGGAATATCCGCACTGATCTTATTAAAGATATAATTCAGTGTACCACTCAGTACAGCTTCAATCTTCAATATCTTGTCACCGCTATGGATAAGGTCATTGATCGTATTGATAATCGGAAGTCCCGCACCCACATTCGTTTCAAAGAGATACTTCACACCACGCTGACGGGCAATCTGTTTCAATTCACGGTAGTTCTCATATTCCGAGGAAGCGGCAATTTTATTGGCAGCTACTACAGAAACGTTGTGTAACAACAAGTCTTTGTACAAGGAAGCAACTGCCGCACTTGCCGTACAGTCTACAAATACTGAGTTGAAGATATTCATACCGATAATCTCGTCACGCAAAGTTTCCAGCGTGCTCGGTTTACCCTTCTCTGCCAGTTCTGCACGAAAATCTGTCAGATCGAAGCCTTCACGGCTAAACATAGCCCGGTCGGCATCAGCGATACCCACAATATGTAGCTTCAATCCATTCTCCATCATCAGCTTCTGCTGTTGGCAACGGATTTGTTCCACAAGGCTACCGCCTACCGTACCGATACCGCAAATAAAGAGGTTCAGTACCTGATATTCCGACAGGAAGAATGAATCGTGGATAACATTCAATGATTTACGCAATGATTTGGAATCCACTACAAATGAGATATTTGTTTCCGAAGCACCCTGAGCACAAGCTATCACATTGATACCGTTACGTCCCAACGTACCGAACAGCTTTCCGGCAATACCCGGCGTATGCTTCATATTTTCACCTACGATAGCTACCGTAGCCAGGTTCTTCTCCGCCTGTATAGGAGAGATCTCTCCCATTTCAATCTCTTTGGCAAACTCTTCATTCAGTACTTCACATGCCAGATCGGCATCCGCATTACGCACACCGATAGACGTAGAGTTCTCCGAAGATGCCTGAGATACAAGGAACACACTGATGCCATTCTTTGCCAGTGCCTTAAAGATGCGATAGTTCACACCAATCACACCTACCATACCCAGACCCTGCACAGTAATCAGACTGGTATCATTGATAGAAGAAATACCCTTAATCGCTTTCGTACGCGGATCAGATACTTCCTGTCTGATAATCGTTCCTTTTCCTTCGGGATTGAATGTATTCTTTATTAAAATAGGAATATTCTTGTGGCAAACCGGATAAATAGTCGGCGGATATACTACCTTGGCACCGAAGTTACAAAGCTCCGTTGCCTCTACATAACTCAGTTCGTTAATGGTATAAGCGGTAGAAATCACACGCGGATCGGCAGTCATGAAACCATCCACATCCGTCCAGATTTCCAATTGGTCGGCATCCAATGCGGCCGCAATAACCGAAGCCGTATAATCGGAACCACCACGACCCAGATTCGTAACATCTCCTGTCGCCTTATCAGTAGAGATAAAACCCGGTACCAGCGCACGCTTCGGCAAAGTGCTGAATGTTTCACGAATCAGTTCATTCGTCAACTCGGTATCCAATACATACTTGGAGTGCTTCTTTTCTGTTTTGATAAACTTGCGTGAATCAAACCATTTGGCTCCTGTCAACTCTGCAACGATAATGGACGATAAACGCTCGCCATAGCTGACAATCGTATCGGAAGTCTTTTGTGAAAGATCCTTTATCAGATAAATACCCTGAAAAATGTCTTTCAGTTCATTGAGCAGTTCACCAATCTGGCGTTGCAGTTCCACTTGCCCCTCACCTGCGGGAATCACTTCTTTAATCATTTCCACATGGCGGTAAACAATTTCGCGGAACTCATTTTCGTAAGCAGCATCACCGGCAGCCGCCATTTTCGACGTGTTTATCAGCTTGTCTGTGATGCCCCCCAGTGCGGAAACCACCACAATTACCGGTTCTTCTACTGCTTCTACAATTCTCTTTACGCTCAAAATACTGTTCGCGGAACCTACGGACGTTCCGCCGAATTTTATTACTTTCATATCCTTTATTACTATTGATAAGGTTGATACAATGTGTCGGAAACAGGACGTATATGCCTGTATTGACTTGAATTAAATAAGAAAAACTGCTGAAAAATAGTGTAACACGTAGAAACACAAATACTATCCATTAACCCCTAAGGGTCATGGTCATGCACATGGATGTGACTGTATGTTGATAGTACTTGTTCATACTCTCTGTTTCTTTCATTATTGATAAGTGTCGCAAAAGTAATAATAAAAACATTCAATCTATCACATTTTGTGGTTTTTTTGTAATAAAAATATAGAAAGGCCTCAAAAGAGGCAGAAATATGCAAAAGAGCGAAGTGTCATTTTCACACATAACCATACAATATCCCGTTACCAATGGCATAGTTTTATAACATTTTGATATTAAATCCAAGATATATCATTATATTTGCACTAAATTATCGTAAGAGAATGCATATGAGTCCAAATATAACTTCCATTTTGCTAATCTATACCGGTGGAACCATCGGAATGATAGAAAACCCCGAAACGGGTGCTTTAGAGAATTTCAATCTCGAGCAGCTGAAAAAGCACGTACCGGAGCTGCAAAATTTCACATTCCATATCGATACTTACCAGTTCGATCCTCCGATGGACTCTTCGGATATGGACCCGGAAGCCTGGCGCAAACTGGTGCACATCATCAGTGACCATTACGATAGATACACAGGTTTTGTAATTCTGCACGGCACGGATACGATGGCATATACAGCATCCGCCCTTAGCTTTATGTTAGAAGGATTGAGTAAGCCTGTCATCCTCACCGGCTCACAACTCCCTATCGGAGTACTCCGCACGGACGGAAAAGAAAACCTTCTTACCAGTCTTGAAATAGCCAGTGCACGTGATGCAAAAGGCAATCCGCTTGTACCCGAGGTCTGCATCTTTTTTGAGAACCACCTGATGCGCGGCAATCGTACCATCAAGATGAACGCAGAGAACTTCAATGCATTCCGTTCATTCAACTATCCCGTATTGGCAGAAGCAGGTATTCATATTAAATATAATAATGTACAAATCCGCTTTAAGGAAGTTGAACGGGAACTGAAGCCACATTATCTATTAGATACCAATGTTGCTGTCCTAAAGCTCTTTCCGGGTATTCAGGAGAATGTAGTATCGAGTATATTGGGCATTGAGGGATTGAAGGCTGTCGTGCTCGAAACTTACGGTTCGGGAAATGCTCCCCGCAAAGAGTGGTTCATACGCCGCTTGCGGAATGCTTGCGAGCAAGGGATAGTCATCGTCAACGTCACCCAGTGCAGTGCCGGAACCGTAGAGATGGAACGTTATGAAACGGGGTATCAGCTGATGCAGGCGGGAGTAGTTTGCGGATATGACAGCACAACGGAGTCTGCCGTTACTAAACTGATGTTTCTACTGGGCCACGGTTATACGCCTGAGGAGGTACGAAAGAGAATGCGTACTCCAATGGCGGGAGAAATTACTACCATTTAAAAAAGCAACCCATTAGCGGCAAACAAGGTTTTATCCTTGTGCCCGAAAGAGGTCAAGACTGTAGTTGAAACATAGCTGGACCGTAGCAACTCCGTACCATCTCCCTATAGAGGTACCCCTATGCGGGAAAGGTACGGAGCAACTAAGAGTTTGATAAGCCCTTAGTATGACCTAAATGCAGCAAGAATTCTTACCAATCCATATACATTACCTGAATAAATCCCTTCTAAATCGGACAAGCGAACAGCTAAATTTGTATCTTTGACCAATCATTCAGCAAGTAAATTCCCTTATGGCAAAAGAAAAAACGGTTTATGTGTGCAATAACTGCGGACAAGAGTCTCCGAAATGGGTAGGCAAATGTCCGTCGTGCGGAGAATGGAACACATATGTGGAAGAAGTGATACGAAAGGAAGTCGTCAACAAACGCCCGGTCTCCGGAATAGAAACAGAAAAACCAAAACCTATTGTTCTTAGTGAAATAGAGGCGGATGACGAACCACGTATCGACCTGCACGATGAAGAACTGAACCGGGTATTGGGAGGTGGATTGGTTCCGGGCTCCCTAGTACTGATTGGCGGTGAACCGGGAATCGGTAAATCAACTTTGGTGCTACAAACTGTGCTCCACATACCCAAAAAGCGCGTTCTCTATGTATCGGGTGAAGAAAGTGCCCGCCAATTAAAATTGCGCGCCGACCGGTTATCGCACAATTCCAGCGATTGCCTTATTGTCTGCGAAACATCATTAGAGCAGATATTCGTACATATCAAGAACACCCGTCCGGAACTGGTAATCATTGACTCTATACAGACCATCTCTACAGAGAGCATTGAATCATCGCCGGGAAGCATTGCACAAGTACGCGAATGCTCAGCAAGCATCCTGCGCTTTGCCAAAGAAACACATACACCGGTATTGCTCATCGGACATATTAATAAGGAAGGCAGCATTGCCGGACCAAAAGTCTTGGAACATATCGTAGACACGGTGTTGCAGTTTGAAGGTGATCAGCATTATATGTATCGCATCCTGCGTAGTATCAAGAATCGTTTTGGCAGCACAGCCGAACTGGGTATTTATGAAATGCGACAGGATGGTTTACGCCAAGTCAGCAATCCATCGGAGTTATTGTTAAGCCAGGATCACGAAGGTATGAGCGGCATAGCCATAGCTTCAGCCATAGAGGGGATACGTCCGTTCCTGATTGAAACTCAAGCATTAGTGAGCAGTGCGGTATATGGTAATCCGCAACGTTCGGCCACGGGATTCGATATCCGAAGAATGAATATGCTATTGGCAGTACTGGAAAAACGGGTAGGCTTCAAACTGGCTCAGAAGGATGTGTTCCTTAATATTGCCGGAGGATTGAAAGTTAATGATCCGGCGATAGACTTGGCTGTCATCAGTGCCATACTGTCCAGCAATATGGATACGGCTATCGAACCGGAAGTCTGTATGGCAGGGGAAATAGGTTTGTCCGGCGAAATCCGTCCGGTAAACCGAATTGAGCAAAGAATCGGCGAGGCGGAGAAGCTGGGATTCAGACGGTTTGTACTGCCGAAATACAATTTACAAGGAATTGATACGAAGAAACTCAAGATAGAACTAATACCGGTAAGAAAGGTAGAGGAAGCATTCAGAGCACTATTCGGATAAAGAGAAATAGAAACAATCAATAATACTACTATGAAAAAACAATTACATTATCTATCACTTTTAATCCTGCTGTCGCTCTGCGGCTGCGAGGTAACATTGCACGACAACTACGTGGAAACGGAACCGCTGCCACTGGAAACCCCTATAGAAATAAAGCTGGACGCAGAGCAAAACAGCAGTGGAGAACTTCTATTAATAGAAGGCCTTAAAGTAGGATTTCAGATAAACACACCGGAATCCCGGCTGATCTCTGCCTCTTTTTACATTGGTAATAATCTGGTTTGCGAAACAAACAGTCCACAAGGCAGTTTTGATGTCTACAATAATAACTTGACGGGAAACAATCAGGTGAAATGCGAGATTATCACAAAATCACTAAAGCAAGGCGAAAGCATACGTGATCAAGCCTATGGAGGACAAACATACATGGGTGAAATGAGTTGGCCGGCACGCTTCACCACTCCAAAATTAACAGTTTATCAAATTCCCGAAGAAAGTTCTTTGGAAAATATTATCATTCATTGGACATTCAACTTGGAGAACTTCTACTTTAAAGTTATAGACAAAGGAGAGGTTGTAGTTGCAAAGACTAAAGAAACCAGTATCACTTTGCCAGCTCCCAGCTTTGGTAAACAGAATTATATAGAAGTACGGATAGTAGATGAAGCCGGCAATGAACCTTTCCATTCCATAACGGGAGGATACACGTATTCAGGACCTGGCGTCTCATTAAAAGGAAGCCAAATGAAAAGTCTATACAATTCTTACTCTAATACATTATATGCCAGTTCATACAATGAGGTGACTTCTTATGCTATTCCGTCACTTACCACAATCAGTGAATATAAAAATGGCAAAGGCAATGGAACCCCTATTGCCGCAGCACTCAATTCAGACAAGATAGCGGTAGATTATTCTGACGAAATATGTATCTTTTCCGGAAAAGAATTAAAACTTATTGCCACAATAAACTATCCGGAAGTGGCTTATGCTCCCAAAGATATACTATTTACATCAAATCATAAATTAGTACTATACTATAATCACCTCTCCAAGGTCTATATTTATAATACAGATAACGGACAACTTGAGAAGAATATATTTCTGCCGGAAACCGATTTCCCAGAAGAACACTCTGCGGCAACCTGGTATTATCAGATAAGCGAGAACTACCTGTGCGAGCCTGTGCAACATTACGGTTTCTACCTTACCCCTTTGCAGAATTTTGAAAAAGGAAAAACTGTTTTCTACCCACATGGTTACAGCAACTACTTTTTCCACCCAACCCACCCGCATGAACTTATAATAGTAAGCACTGAGAACAACAAGGTTTCTATCCTTAATTGCCTAAGTGGAGAGATTGTTCGTACCATCTCAAAAGGGAAAGAATACGCTTTCTGCAACATTGATCCGGTAACCGGAAACTATTTGTTCCGGAATTCTTATTATGTTCTCATTACGAACGAGAATGGAGATGAACTGTTCCGGATGAGAAGTGAAGATGCCAGTCCATATCTGGCAAACAATATTCTGACTTGTTGGGCAGGAGCAGCCATAAACGTAGAACCTTATCTAAAGAAACCATGAAAAAGATTATAATAGCATTAGCCTGCATGTTACTGGGAATAACCGGCATGCAAGCACAGGAATTTACACTGGAATATAATATCGGGTATGGGTTATACAATATGTCCGAGATGAAAGATTTTCTGAGTAATGCAGCCGGCAGTAGCCTGAAAGGAGTAAAAACCACCGATAAGTTTCCGGGGAACTTTACACATAACTTTCGGGTTGGTGTACAGATACAGCAGCATCAGGTAGGTATCACTTTCAGCCACCAGAATACAAGCGGGCAGAATCATCTGGCCGATGCTACCGGAGAATACAGGCTAAAAATAAAGAATAGCGGAAACCAACTGGGAACATTCTATCGCTTTCATCTACTGACAGAAAGATTCAGTCCATTCTTTGAATTGTCCACAGGGCTCGTTTTCAATACTTGCAAGATGGAAGAATACGTACGTGTAGACTCACAAGTACAGGAAGAAAATGGAACTTTGACCGGTGTCAATGTCTTCTTTCAACCTGCCATAGGAGTGCGCTATAAAATCACTACCTTTGCAGCCATTATCGCAAGCGTCGGTTACGAATGGGACCCCGTTGGTAATTTGCACCTGAAAGGAGATAGAAAACAAAAGAGTTCTTATGACGCAAACTGGAGCGGACTACGTGTCAGCGCAGGCATTGTCACTTATTTTAAAATGAAATGATACAAGAATACCAACTACGCGTGCTGCCCGAAGTAGCCGCCAATGAGCAACGATTGAAGGAGTACCTCGTACAGGAAAAAGGATTGAATGTACGGGACATCAACGCAACACGAATCCTGAAACGCAGTATTGACGCCCGGCAACGGACTATTTTCGTCAATTTGAATGTACGGGTATATCTGAATGAAATGCCCAAAGATAATGAATATCAACCTACTATATATAAGAATGTAGAAGGAAAGCCACAGGTCATCGTCGTGGGTGCCGGTCCCGGTGGGCTGTTCGCTGCGCTGAGACTGATAGAACTGGGACTTCGCCCAATCATTGTAGAACGTGGAAAGAATGTACGTGACCGGAAGAAAGACCTGGCTCAGATCAGCCGGGAGCACACAGTGAATCCGGAATCTAATTATAGTTTCGGTGAGGGAGGCGCAGGTGCTTATTCGGACGGGAAACTCTATACTCGCAGCAAGAAACGTGGAAATGTAGATAAGATATTAAACGTATTCTGTCAGCATGGTGCTTCTACAGCTATATTAGTAGACGCACATCCGCATATTGGAACGGATAAACTACCACGTGTAATAGAGAATATGCGGAATACGATTCTCGAATGTGGCGGAGAAGTGCACTTTGAGACGCGTATGGATGCTTTAATTATTGAGGAAGATGAAATAAAAGGTATCGAAACCCATACAGGACAAACGATTCTGGGTCCGGTGATCCTGGCAACAGGGCATTCGGCACGGGATGTGTACCGTTGGTTGGCTGCCAATCAAGTGGAAGTTGAAGCTAAAGGTATTGCAGTCGGTGTACGTTTGGAACATCCTTCGGAATTGATTGACCAGATACAATATCATAGTAAGAACGGACGGGGGAAATATCTACCTGCCGCCGAATACAGCTTTGTGACACAGGTAGACGGACGAGGAGTATACAGTTTCTGTATGTGCCCGGGTGGTTTTGTTGTACCCGCCGCCAGTGGTCCGCAACAGATTGTAGTCAACGGAATGAGTCCCAGCAACCGTGGATCGCATTGGAGCAACTCAGGGATGGTAGTTGAATTGAGGCCAGAAGACTTATTGAGTGGAGAATTGAGAGTGGAGAGTGGAGAGTGGACTATGCAGCATGATAGCGCAGCTAACTCTCAACTCTCAACTCTCAACTCTCAACTCAATATGATGTATTTCCAAGAGACATTAGAATATAATTGCTGGCGACAAGGCAATATGCGTCAGACAGCTCCTGCACAACGTATGCAGGATTTTACACGTAAGAAATTGAGCTATGATTTACCGGAAAGTTCCTATGCTCCGGGGCTAATATCTTCTCCCCTACACTTCTGGATGCCATCGTTCATTACAGAACGACTCAGCAAAGGATTTCAGCGGTTCGGACAATACAGTCGTGGCTTCCTGACTAATGAAGCGGTAATGATTGGTGTGGAGACACGAACCTCTGCACCGGTACGGATCATAAGAGATAGGGAAACTTTGCAGCATGTAAGAATTAAAGGATTGTTTCCATGCGGAGAAGGAGCAGGATATGCAGGTGGCATTGTTTCTGCCGGCATTGATGGGGAACGATGTGCAGAAGCAGTAGCTAACTACTTCAAGCTATAACAATTGTTTTCCTTTCACGGTAACACTGTTTACCCTAAATGGTAACTTCATTTACATGCCGGAGTAAAAGCCGTTACATGCCGAGGTAAAGAGCGTTACAATAAGGGGTAAAGGTCGTTACATCCTGCGGTAAATGCTTTTACATAAAGAGGTAACTTGTCGGTAAATACAGTTCGCTGATAGCTAGCACATTAACAAAATATCATTAGCAAAGCAAATGATTTTCCAACAGTGCATAAAGTTATATGGATGTTTATTGCTAACTTTGCTATACCTTTTTAATGTACATAATGAGAAGCACAACTGACATACCAATGAGCAATGCTATCGTAAATTCTTTTAATGAGATATACACTTCTTACTACAAGAAGTCATTCTTCTTTGCCAAATCATATGTTCATGATGATTTGGCAGCAGAAGATATTGCTTCCGAGTCATTGATTAAATTATGGGAAAAATTAAAAACAGAGAAAATAGATTATATAGAGCCACTCCTACTTACCATATTAAAGAATAAAGCTTTAGACTATCTGAAGCACGAAGAAGTCAAACGCACGGCTTTTGAATCTATGGTCGATTGGCATCAACAGGAACTTTCTATTCGTATTTCAACTTTAGAGTCATGCGATCCCAATGAAATATTCTCGGATGAAGTGGAAAGTATCATCCGGGAAACATTGAAATTAATCCCTGAACAAACCCAACGGATATTTCTACTAAGCCGGTTCGAGAACAAGTCCAATAAGGAAATAGCCGAACTGATGGGGATTTCCGTAAAGGGAGTGGAATATCATATATCAAAAGCATTAAAGGCATTACGGATCACCTTAAAAGACTATCTTCCCCTGTTCTATTTTTTCTTCTATTATTAGAATCCCCGTGTTTCTGCGTCATTCCAGAGTGCAAAAATGAGATTTCTTTCATTTTTTCCAATCTCCATTTAGGGTTGTCTTCTACTTAGTCGTTAATATATAAAATAGCATAAAGCATGAATACTGAATTACTCCAGAAATATATATCCGGCAATGCCACTGAAGCCGAAAAGCAGCACGTCACCAAGTGGATGCAAGAAAGCCCGGAGAATATGCGTGAATACATGGCACAACGCAAGTTGTATGACATTGCATTATGGCGCACAGCACCGATTGCAGAAGAGAAAAGGCAACCCAAGAAGATATTCTCATTGCGCACACTATGGATAGAAGCAGCAAAAATCGCAGCAATATTTGCAGTCATTCTACTGGGTACACACTTTTGGTTCGAAAAACATTCTATAGAGCAAAGTGAATCACTTCAATCCATACACGTACCTGCCGGACAACGAGCCGAACTTATGTTGGCAGACGGCACTAAAGTATGGCTGAACTCGCTGAGTACATTGACTTTTCCGGGAAACTTTACCGGCGATATCCGAAATGTGAAGCTGGACGGTGAAGGCTACTTTGCAGTGACTAAGAATGCAGAACAACCTTTCATTGTAGAAACAAACAAATGCAGCGTCAAGGTATTGGGTACAGAATTCAATGTAATGGCGTATGCAACAGACAGTATCTGGGAAACAGCACTGCTGAAAGGAGCAATAGAAATCTTAAGCCCTAGTGCCACCATGAATGGGATGAAGTTGGAACCGAATACAATGGCCAGTTTGAAAGAAGACCGGCTGATTAAAGGACGGATTAAAGACCCGGACCACTTCTTGTGGCGTGAAGGCCTTATTTGCTTCAATAACGTATCCGTAAAGGATATGCTGGAAAAGCTGAAACTATATTATGGAGTTGACATCGTTGTAAACAATACCAAAATACTGAACAATCGCTATACCGGTAAGTTTAGAACCGGAGATGGGGTAGAACATGTATTAAAGGTATTAAAGCTGAATAATAAATTCACCTATAAGAAAGATGACGAGAAGAATGTAATCACCATTAATTAACCTTCTAACATAATTTTGCCTATGAAATAACACACCTCGAATAAAAAGAAATGGGACAGTGCGCCAACACCATCCCATGGATAGTCAATTATGCATTGACTGCTTTTTCCCTAATAATCTTAAGTATAAACCTAAAATTAGTAATGCAAATATATGAAAAATATATTGTATCAGGAATCTATTGTAGAAAATAAACATTTATTCCATATTATGAAAATCACAGCCTTAATCCTGTTCATATTTGTCGGAACTACCTTTGCTACAGAAACTTATTCTCAAACGATGAAAGTGACTGTTGTAGCTGATAAGATATCGACAGATAAAGTTATCCATGAAATAGAAAAGCAGACAGATTATTTGTTCGTATACAAGGTGAACGAAGTCAATCTGAAACGCACAGTTCAGGTAAATGCAGAGAACAAATCGGTAGCCGAAGTACTAAATAAAGTGTTCGAAGGAACTGATATTTATTACGCCATGGAAGGCAAGAATATCATGCTGATGAGTAAGGCGAAGGCAGGAGTCACTGCCCAACAGACCAATAAAGTGACAGGAGTTGTGAAAGACAAAGCCGGCATTCCTATTATTGGTGCAACAATCATAGAAAAAGGAACTGCTAACGGTACAGTCTCGGATATTGACGGAAACTTTAGTCTGCAACTGAACAGCCAAGGAACGATAATCATTTCTTATATAGGCTATATCACACAAGAAATCAACGTGGACAAAAACCAAGAACTTGTTATAGTATTAGAAGAAGACACTGAGACGCTGGACGAGGTAGTGGTAGTAGGCTATGGTGCCATACAGAAACGTTCGGTATCCACCGCAATCTCAACTGTAAAAGGTGGAAAGATTTCTGATATGCCGACATCGAATATATCGCAAAGTCTTGTAGGTATGTCATCAGGCATCACTTTACAACAAATCAGTGGTGAACCGGGTGCCGCACCGGCTATTCGCGTTCGTGGCTCCGGCTCTATCAATAGCGGAAACGACCCTCTATTTGTCATTGACGGATACCCGACAACAGACGCAGAACTATTCAACAATATCAACCCTGCGGATATTGCCGACATCCAAATATTGAAAGATGCGGCTTCATCTGCAATCTATGGCTCCAAGGCAGGTAACGGCGTAATTATTGTCACTACCAAACAAGGTCAAACAGGAAAAGCCAAAGTTAGTTTCTCCACACAGGTGGGATGGAGCGAAGCTCAAAATTATGTAGATGTACTCGAAGCCAATGACTATATGGATATGATTATTGAAGCCCGTACAAACAACGGAACCATTCAAGACTTTCCTCAACTGGTTCAGATGAGAGAGAGCGGAAACTATACGAATACGAACTGGCAGGATGCCATTTTCCGCAATGCACTGAATTATAGAGGTAACACCACCATAACAGGAGGAACAGAAACCTTAAAATACAACTTCTCTGCAAACTACCAAAACGAAGATGGCATTTTACTGAACTCTTACTATCGCAGAACGGGAATAAAAGGAGGGTTTGAAGCTAATCTATCCAAAAAGGTAAAACTTGGCGTAAACTTGAACACGACTTATAGCAAGAAACGCATTCAGCAACCAACAGGTGGAAATACCGAAGACGTAACGGGCGTAATCGCTCAAGCATTATCAATGCCACCCATACTTCCCGTTTATCAGCCTAATGGGGATTATACTCAAATAGCACAGCATTATGCCGGCTTAGGCCTCAATAACCAACTCCGAAATCCCGTTGCGAATTTGATGGAAAATCGGAATGACGCATGGTCCATCCGCACAATGTCCAATGCTTATCTTGAAGTGAAGCCTATTAAGGGATTGACATTGCGCTCATCGATAAACTTCACAACCAACTCTGCCAAGAAAGATTACTACCAATCCGCTTATCTGCTGGGCAAGAAGTACACAGGCAACAAATCTACACCTGATTTAACCAGCATTGATGGCTATCGTATGTCCGGTTTCGGCTATAACACCTATTGGTCTACTACGGCAACTTACGATGTCATGTTCAACGAAAAGCATCACTTGAATGCCATGATTGGATATGACTTCGAATACAATAACGACTTTGATGTGCAGCAGGATGATCGGACAGACTCCGATAACCCTATCGCCTATAACAATACATCCATCACCAACATAAACGGCGCGACACTGTGGACAGGGTCTTCCAATTACTCAAACTATGTGTTCGATGCCATGTTTGCACGTGTAGTTTATGACTATAACTATAAATACGTTTTTTCGGGTTCTGTCCGGCGCGACCGTTCCAGTAAGTTCGGACCGGACAAACGTGCCGGATGGTTCTACTCCGGATCGTTGGCATGGAACCTAACGGAAGAAGAGTTTATGAAAAACATAAGCTGGCTCAACATTGCCAAACTCCGTGCCAGCTATGGGGTGACAGGCAATGATCAGATAGGCAATGACTACGCATGGATATCCAGCATTAGTTCCGACCAAAATGTGGTATTCGGCAATACAGCCATATCTACCTACTACCCCAGCGGCTATTCAAACAGGCAGTTAGGATGGGAAAAGAATAAACAGATAGATTTAGGATTCGACATCGGCATATTTAATGCTCTTAATGTTGTTGTGGATTTCTATAAGAGAACCAGTGACATCGTGATGCCGGCTAATATCCCCAACTTCAACGGTATATCAGGCAGCGTCTACATGAATGCCGGACAAATAGAGAATAAAGGTATAGAAATTCAAGTCTCCGCTACCCCATTCAAAGGAGAATTTTCTTGGGAAACAACACTCAGTTGGTCAAAGAACAACAATAAGATTCTGTCGCTTGCCAATAACCAAAACCAACTTGCCAACGCAAAAGCAGGTACCAAATGGAGCAATGTGATAAGGAACTACGTAGGACGACCAATGGGTGACATGTATATGCTCAAAGTAATAGGAACATTTAACACAGAGGAAGACTTGGCCAAATATGCCACAAACGGTACACAAGGCATTGGCGACTTAATTTTTGAAGACTACAAGAAAGATGGTACTATTGACGTCAATGACTATCAGTTGGTAGGAAACTATCAACCGGACTTCACCTTTGGCTGGAATAATACTTTTAAGTATAAAGACCTTGACTTGGCTATTACTATCGACGGGCAATGTGGCGGTAATGTAATTTATGCGGCAGCACGCGCCTTCTCACTGAACCGCTACGATGACAATGTACTGGCAGAGTCCGGGCTGGGGCGTTGGATATCACCAACTAATACCGGAAACGGTACATCCCACAAGGCCGGTACTAACAACTTGGGCAGCAACATCGGACCTTCCACAAGATACCTTTATGACGCGGACTTCCTGCGTATCCGCAATATATCCCTCGGATATACATTGCCAAAGAAATTCTGCAAAACAATAGGTATAGAGGGGTTGCGCATCAGTGCCAATGTACAGAATCTGTGGACTTTTGATAAATATCCGGGGTATTCCGTGGAAGCAAACTATGAGGGAAACTCCGCCACAAACAATGGTGTGGACTTCGGTGGGTATCCCATCTCACGTACCTTTACTTTCGGCCTTAATTTTAACTTTTAAAAATAACGTAGTAGTATGAAAACTTTCAATAAACTAATATCACTTGCAATCATTTCCATGACAAGCCTTGTCTATACTGCTTGTAGTGACAGTTTTTTCAATCGCTATCCTACCGATTCCATGCAGATGGAAACTTATCTGAAAAACGATACCGAATTGCAAAATATACTCTTCAATGGCTATTATCATTTGCAGGACATTACCTTAAATGTTAACTACGTCAATAGCCTGGCTACGGACGAAGGATACGACTACAAGAAAAACAATTCTGTGGATCATATCAACCTGAACGAAAGTACATGGGACGCAACATTAGGAATCACCAGTGAGATATGGGAACATTGTTTCAATATGATAAACCGCTGCAACAACGTACTCCTGAAACTGGACAATGCTACTGCAGCAAACAGGACGCAATACGAAGGTGAGGCCAGCTTCCTCAGGGCCTATGCTTATTTTACGCTCGTAAGACTTTTTGGGCCGGTACCTATTACTAAAATGCCAATTGAGGACTACTCCACACTCTACAGTTATGGACGCAGTAGCATGGACGAAGTCTACAATCTGATAAAAGAAGATTTGGAAACGGCCATAAGCAGCCTTCCCGATAACTATTCCGCCGACAATATGAAGGGACGGGCAACAAGGATAGCAGCCTATACCATGCAGGCGGATGTCTACATGACATTGCAAGATTTCACTTCCGCACAGAAGTCTATAGAAAACATACTAACCTATGCCAATCAAAATAGTGAACGACTTGGTTTGGAAAGTGATGTCCTACGAATCTATTCTTCGAATAATCCCATGGGAAAAGAGATCATTTTTGCGGCGCAATACAACAATGGTGCAACAATGGTGGCCAATCCGCTGATGGGACGCTCCATTCCGGCTGCTACGCCATCTACCCAGCCCGCCTATATTTATCCGGACGGGACGAAATCGACCATTACCACTTCACAGGGCACCAGTTGTATGCTGATGACATGGGAGCTTTACAATGAATTTAAAGCTAACAACAATGACCAACGTTTCCAAAAGTTAGTCTATAACGGAATTTACACAAATGAATATGTATCGGTAGCCAGCGAAGAAGTGGATGTAACTCAAGAAGGATACACTTATCTCCCTGTCACATTGAAATACTTCGATTTCGGGAATGAAGGTATGACAACCTGCGCATGCGGCAACGACAACATTATATACCGCTTTGCAGATGTATTGTTGATGTACGCTGAGTGCCTGAATGAAACAGGAACTCCCGAATCTGCCTCCAACTACCTGAATCAAGTGAGGACGCGTGCCGGACTGGCCAATACAACAGCCACTACACGGGAAGAGATGGATATAGCCATCGAAAATGAAAGAATGTTAGAGTTATGTTTCGAGGGGCACAGGTGGTATGACTTGGTTCGGAAAGGAAGAATTACGGAAGTGATGGAAAAACACTTTGCCCACCGTACACAAGGACTCAATCCCACTCTTCAGTCCGGTAATAATGGCATGACCGTAAGCAATGCATCCGATGTCACCGGCACTCCCGGCACATGGAAGTGGACGGGTTCATCTGCCGCTATCCTGTTTGGGATTCCTTATGACCAAATTCAACTATCGGGAGACTGGAAACAGAACGAATTATATTAACAACCTATAAAACATGAAAAAGAGTCTTCTTGCCAGCAGCCTATGTGCTACTGGCATAATATTACCGCAAATAATCTTTGCCAGTGACAAGAATGGAGAAGTAAGCCCTGATAAACCGAACATCATTTTCATCTTAGCTGATGATATGGGATATGGCGACTTGTCCTGTTATGGAAATCAATATGTGAAAACTCCGAATATTGATCGATTAGCCGAAACAGGAACACGGTTTAACCAATGCTATGCAGGAAGCGGCATCAGTTCGCCATCAAGATGCGCATTGATGACAGGCAAAAACACAGGAAATACCCGTATAAGGGATAATATGTGTACAGCCGGGGGAATTGCCGGAGTCAAGATAAATCCGAATGGTGATTCTACCATCGTCCGAAGAGCCAATCTGTTGCAACAAGACACGACCATCGCCACCGTACTGAGTGCGGCAGGCTACCGTACTTGCCTGGTTAACAAATGGCATTTGGACGGCTATGACAAAAAGGCCTCACCCAATCATCGCGGATTCGACGAGTTTTATGGGTGGACTATCTCTACCGTGCACAGCAATTCTCCTTATTATTATCCCTATTACCGCTTTCACGGCGACTCGCTCATCAATATCCCTGAAAATGCAAACGGGAAACATGGCATCCACAACAATGACTTGAGCACCAATGATGCCATTGCCTTCATTCAAAGAAACAAAGACCACCCATTCTTCCTATACTTAGCATTCGATGCCCCCCATGAACCTTATAACATTGATCAAACAGGTTGGTACGAAGGACAGGAAACATGGGAACCGGACACCAAACGTTACGCCTCGCTAATCACCCACATGGACGCTGCCATCGGACGATTACTGGACAAGCTGGAGCAGCTCAACCTGCGGAAGAACACTCTGATTATTTTTGCCTCGGACAATGGAGCTGCCATTCAAGCCCCCATTAAAGTTTTGAATTGCAACGCAGGTTTCAAAGGCCGGAAAGGAATGCTCTACGAAGGAGGAATCAGAGTGCCTTTCATCGTGAACCAACCCGGGAAAGTACCTGTACAGACACTTGACAACATCATCTATTTTCCTGATGTAATGCCTACATTAGCTGCATTGGCTGAGGGTACGGAATTTTTGCCGGAGTATATCAACGGCATAAACATCTTACCTCTCTTTCATGGGAAACAGATTGATACGGATAACCGTTTACTATATTGGGAATTCCCGGGCAAACAACGTGCCGCCAGAAAAGGAGATTGGAAATGTGTAACCATCAAACCTAACCAACCTTTAGAATTGTATAACTTGAAAGAGGATCCGGAAGAAACCACCAACCTTGCAGACAAGTACCCTGAAATGGTAAGAGAGTTCGATCAAGAAATGCAAAAAATGCACATACCTACACCAAACTGGCCTCAGCCGGGAGAAGTATTCTGACATTTATTGAAATATCACAAAAAGATGAGGGCTTAGAATGCCCTCATTTTTTGTTTAAGGTGTACACATTACCATTATGAGCTAAAATTATACAGATATATGCTAATTTATAGTCTGCTAATACTTTTCGCACAAAAATACAGTTTTTTGAACTGGAATACATTCCCTAACCTTCTTGAAGTTCCGACATTTGTATAACGATAAATATCAATCAAAACAATAAAATAACAACCAGTTGAATTTATTCGACTTGAATCTTTTTATATAATAATGTACTCAATGAAAAACATTCTTATTACTTTACTATCAATGCTTATTCCAAGCAGTGTAATTATGGCACAATATCAAAATGTGCAAGAAAAAGCCTCTTTGGTAAATGTACCTTTAGAAAAATTTGTGTCGCAACAAAAAACACTCTTCAACTTCGATTGGAAATTCCAATTAGTTACAGAAGAAAACAAGGGCACTAATTTCGCTGCTCCTGCATTGGATGATTCCTCCTGGCGTATTCTTGACCTGCCACATGATTTCCAGTTCGAGCAACCCTGGACGAAGGCAGGTGGCGGTGCACGCGGCTTCAAGCCGATGTGTGAAGGATGGTATCGTAAATCTTTCCAAGCAGATCCATTATGGAAAGGAAAACGTGTAGTGATGGATTTCGGGGGAATCATCTACTTAGGTGATGTCTACCTGAATGGACACAAGATAGCCTCAACAGACTACGGATATGTAGGCATTGAAGCAGACCTTACTCCTTATCTGCATTTTGAGAAGGAAAATATAGTAGCAGTATATGCATCTACCGGTCCTAAAAAAGGTTCTCGTTGGTATACAGGTGGCGGATTGTTCCGCGATGTTTATCTGCAAGTTCAAAATCCTACCCATATAGCACGGCACGGGATTTACATTACTACCCCCGAAGTTGTATCGGATAAGGCAACAGTTGCCGTACAAGTGGAAGTAGACGGTTGGCAAAAACATGATGTATTGGTTCGCACCACAGTTCGCAACCCAGAAGGAAAAGTTGTGGGTTCTGCCCATAACACCATGCCCAAACATACCCACCAAACTTGTACTGAGTTAAAGTTGCCTGCAATAACTTTGAAGAACCCACAACTCTGGTCGTGCAATACACCGCAACTGTATAGTGCAGATGTGGTTGTGGTAGCAGATGGTATGGTAGTAGACAGTATTACAGAACAATTCGGTATCCGCAAGTTAGAGTTTTCACCTGAATTTGGTTTCAAACTCAATGGAGAAAAGATATTTCTACAAGGCAATGCCAACCATCATGATCTCGGCGCATTAGGGGCTGCTTCTTACGATAAAGCTATTGAACGCATGATGTTACAGTTGAAAGCTTTCGGTTATAATACAATTCGTTGTTCGCACAATCCCTACAGTGACAGTTTCGCCCGTATTGCAGACCGCGTAGGTATGCTCATTGTAGATGAATTGACAGACAAATGGAGTGATAATGATTATTGGGGTGGACGCCGACCATTCACTCAGATTTGGTCTGACCTGATTATAGAGTGGATAAAACGTGACCGTAACCGTCCGTCAATCATTCTTTGGAGTTTAGGTAACGAATTGCAAATTCGTGAAGGATGGGCAGGTTTTAGAGGGATTAATGATTGGGGCATCACCACCTATCGCATCTTCAATCAATTAGTGAAACGTTTTGATGACAGCCGCCTGACAACAGTTGCAATGTTCCCTGCACGTGCCGGTGCCATCACTCGCCACGACAAAGACTTCGACAGTTACCTTGTTCCGCCCGAACTGGCTTGCGCCACAGAAGTTGCTTCATTCAATTATCAATCGGATAAGTACACTGCTTATCTTCAGCATAAACCAGACCTCATACTGTTTCAAAGTGAAGCCGAGACCTACAAATTACTGGAGCCCTTCTATAACATGGATAAAAAGCGCACAGTAGGTATAGCCTATTGGGGTTCTGCCGAATACTGGGGAGAATCTAACCAATGGCCCAAAAAAGGATGGAATTATTCATTCTTTGACCACACCATGCATCCTTATCCCCAAGCTTATCTTATCAAATCCGCCTTCATGCCAGCTGTTCCGGAAGTACATATTGGTGTAGTAGATGCAGCCGGTGCCGAGAGTGTCAGTTGGAATGACGTGATAGTGGGGCGCATGGCACTTAATGAACGTTGGAATTATGAACCAGACAGCAAACAATCACTCTTCACCTACACCAATGCCCACTCAGTAGAACTATTGGTAAATGGTAAAAGTATAGGCACCCAACTAAACGATACGACAAAGATCAATCTGCGTAATATGATCTATTGGAAAGATGTCCCATATGGCAATGGTGGCTCACTGGAGGCTATTGCCCACGATAAAAATGGAAATGAAGTTGCTCGTCATCGCATTGAAAGTGCAGGAAAAGCTGTAGCACTCAAGATAGAAGCGGAAACACCAACCGACTGGAAAGCCGATGGTATGGACTTGCAATACATCAATGTCACAGCAGTTGATAAAAAAGGACGCCCCGTATGGACATACAACGAACCGCTTACCTTGCAAATAGAAGGTTCTGCCCGGTTAGTAGCATTGGATAACAGCGACCATTATACATCCGATCTTTTCAATGGCATCACTACCAAACGGATGCATCAAGGACGTATGCAAATTATCCTCCGCAGTAATCGGGAAGCAGGTGAAGTGAAACTAAAAGTTACTTCAGTGGGCTTAAAAGGAACTCTTCGCCTGAAAACAATCATCAATTAGAAGAAGTAACAATAGAAACACATTGAAAAATTAAACTATATCCATTAAAGACATGAATAAAAGACTAAAATTAATAGCAGGCATTTTTTGGATAACCACCATTAATTGTTATGCTCAAATCAAAGAATTCGACCCCCTATTAGACTCTAAAGTCACGGTAATCCCAGCACCTTCCCAGGAAGAATGGAACAGTAATTATATGTGGTATCCGGGACAATTAGCCGCCTTCTATCAACAACAATCAGCCAAAATTTCCAAAGAACGCTGTGTGAACGTAGGATACCCGGGAAAGTTCTTTGCTAAAAACAACCGCGCTTATTTCAAAAGAGAAATAAAATTGCACAAGGAAAATAATCTTCGTTGGGAAGGCCCATCCGATATTATCCTTTACGTCAATGGAATAAAACAATCCACAACTAATAAGCAGATAACACTGCCCGCAGGTAAATCTTCCCTTTTATTTGAAGTGATAACGAACGATTCTTTGCCTTGCATTATACTAAAAGGTGACGGTATGGAAAATCCAAATGAATGGCAAGTCAGTATGGATAAAAACTACTGGAGCATTCCTGAGAGTGCCTCCATGTATAATAAGCCCGCCACTCGACCAGATGCTCCTCAAAACATAATCGCTCAAATCAAGCCACAAGAAATTCTTCCAATGCGTAATGCCAAAACCATTGGAACAGATGGAGTACAAATCGGCAAGAACGGCTATGCTTTGATAGACTTTTTTCATCTGGAAATCGGTACTCTCACTTTTCAGGCAAAGGGAAAAGGCACTGTAACCGTACGAGTAGGTGAAACTCCGGAAGAAGCTCTGGAAAGAGATGACAAGAAGCTGGAACAATACCCGTTGCCTCCCATCAAATTGTCAGAAACAGGCAGTGTCATCAGCATACCTGAACGTGCACTCAGATATGCTTCTCTTGAATGTGATGAAGGTGCTGAAATTACTTCCCTAAAATTTGATGCCTCCATGTGGCCGGTAGAATATCAGATGCAGTTTGAAACGGATGATGAGTACATCAACAATCTGTTCAAAATGAGTAGCGCTACACTTCACACCAGTATGCACCGCTTCTATCTGGATGGAGTGAAACGTGATTTCCTCCCCTGGTCGATGGATGCACTGGTCAGCACACTGGGAGGCGACTACCTGTTCGGTGATCAACAGGTTTCAAAAAACGGAATATCCATAGCACTGATGCCGCTTAACCCCAAACTATCCGATATAGGTATACCCGACTATCCGCTCCACGCACTATTTGGGTTAAAGCAGAATTACCTGCGTTTCGGAGATTTAACAACCTCCCTCCAATACAAAGACCGGATTACCCAACTGCTTGACTTTTATGCTTCCATCGTTGATGAGAACGGATTTGTGCATGGTAACTATGGTGACAGACAGTTCGGTTATACTCCGGGATGGTCTACCTACAATGGTCCTGCGCGAAAAGGTGTGGCTGCTTATGCACAGATCATGTTGTATTACAATTACATGACAGGTGCTTACTTTGCCAACTTATGGAAAGAGAAAGTACTTGCAAGCAGATACAGTAAGCTGGCACAAGATTTAAAGAGAAAGATATTCAAACACTTCTGGGATGATGAAAGAAAAGCATTCATCAATGGCACGATGAATGACGGCACCACTATTGACAAGCGAATTTCACATCATGCACAATATTGGGCTATCCTGGCAGATATATTTCCGAAAGAACATTATGACAATTTATTCGAGAATATCCTTCCCAATTTGCCTCACTATTATACCACTGTCAGCTATGAAAAAGGATATGAATTCCTAGCATATGCCAAGGCAGGACGGGTAAAGGAGTTATGGGATTTCATGTACCGTGTATTCGGCGATTGGATGGATCAAGGACATACCCGCTTTCCCGAAAACTTCCAGACAGAGGCTTCAAGAGCCAAGCAACTGGAGTTTTACAGACGTCCTTACGGTTTAAGCCTTTGCCACGGTGCCAACGGAGTGCCTGCGGTAGTAGGCGCCTTAAACGGCCTCATTGGTTTCAGCCAATCGGCAGAAAAGCCCAATGAATACACCATTAAACCTGAACTTTTACATCTCGGATGGATAACCTCAAGGATTCCCGTCAAAGAAGGCTTTATCAGTGTAAAACTGAATGCAACCGGTGAAAGTACAATCGAAATTCCCAATGGTTGTATAGTTAAGGTTATCACCAAAGGAGAAGGTAAGCCATTAACATTAAGGAAGCCAGGTACATACAAATTCAAATTAATTGATTAACTTTCGAACATAAAAGTAAGAATACTTATGAAAAAACATGTTATAACAGGAAGCCTTCTGGCTCTTATACTCGCTACAAGTTGTACACCAACCCATGAAAAAAAAGCGCCGGAATCCTTTCCACCACCCCTGATGGGTTGGAGTTCCTGGAACACCTATCATGTGAATATCAACGAAGAGCTGATAAAGAAACAAGCGGATGCGTTAGTTACTCATGGGTTGAAAGATGCCGGTTATCTATATATTAATGTGGATGACGGATTTTTCGGCTGGAGAGATGAAACAGGAAAGATGCATGCACATCCCGAACGTTTTCCTAACGGCATGAGACCTATATCCGACTATATCCATTCATTAGGTCTGAAAGCAGGTATCTATTCGGATGCAGGCGACAACACCTGCGGTTCTATTTACGACGATGATGCCAATGGAGTTGGCTCCGGTCTCTACGGGCACGAGCAACAGGATATAGACCTTTATCTGAAAGAATGGAACTATGACTTCATCAAGATAGATTATTGCGGTGGTAGAGAATTAGGGCTTGATGAAGAAAAGCGTTACGCAACCATTTGCGAAGCAATCAAGAATACCGGACGCACCGATGTTTCCATTAATATTTGCCGATGGGCTTTCCCTGGTACTTGGGCAAAAAGCATGGCGCGTTCCTGGCGCATCAGTCCGGATATACGTCCCCGCTGGGAATCCGTGAAGAATATTATCCGAAAGAATCTCTATTTATCAGCTTATGCCGGTGAAGGGCATTATAATGACATGGATATGCTGGAAGTCGGTCGCGGATTGAAGCAGGAAGAGGAAGAAGTACATTTTGGAATGTGGTGTATCATGAGCTCGCCCCTGCTTATCGGTTGCGATATGACAACCATTCCCGAAGCTTCATTAGCTTTGCTGAAGAATAAGGAGTTGATAGCACTGAATCAGGATCCGTTAGGACTGCAAGCATACGTGGTACAGCATGAGGCTGAAGAGTATGTACTGGTGAAAGACCTTGAACAAAAACGGGGACTTGTGCGTGCTGTTGCTTTATATAATCCATCAGATACGGTATGCAACTTCAATGTACCTTTCGAAAAATTGGAAATGGGTGGAACGGTAAAAGTTCGCGATGTGATACAATGCAAGGATTTGGGAGATATGACAGACACCATCCGGTTATCAGTTTCCCCACATAGCGTTGCAATATGGAGATTGGAAGCAGAGAAGCGTCTGGAACCGACTTTCTATGAGGCAGAATGGGCCTATTTACCTTGTTATGATGACTTGGGCAAGAACCCTAAACAAATATTCTATGCTGCATCTCCGGCTTGTTCCGGTAAGATGAAAGTATCAAATATCGGAGGCAGTGAAGAAAATATTGCGGAATGGAAAGAAGTGTACAGTGAGAAAGGGGGCGAATATGATATGACTATTTATTATAGCTGCGACAAAAACAGGAAACTGGAAGTATCTGTAAATGAAACCAAGACAGAAATAAAAGACCTGAATAGCGGCAACAAAGAAAAAGTAACATCCGTAACCATTCCTGTAACTTTAGTAGCCGGTAACAACGTAATCCGTATGGGAAACAACTTCGGATGGGCACCGGATATTGATTGCTTTAAGTTAAGTAAACGACAGTAACAAAGAATTTGTATGATAAGAGTAGCAATAACAGCAATAGCTTTATGCATAGCAGGAGTAACAAAAGCCCAGACTTACGTTCCTCCCGTTTTTGGCGCAGACAGTCTGAACATCCATACGGATGAAATGACACGCCTATATGTACCTCCTCAAAAGGTCATGTGGATTAGCAATGACTCTTTAGTCAGCAATGCGGAAGTACTGCTTCTTCCCGGTACGGGACAAGCGGAACTTGGCAGAAAGAGCATGTGCTCCATGCATACTACAAAAAGTGATACAGCTTCCATTCTACTGGATTATGGACGGGAGTTGCACGGAGGCTTAAAACTTGTATTAGGTTCGGCAAAACCTTGGAGAACAGCTTCTGTACGCATTCGTTTCGGAGAATCCGTAAGTGAGGCCTGTAGCCAGAATGATGGCGGCAAACGGAGAAAGGGATATTCCACAAACGACCATGCCATGCGTGATATGGTTATGCAGGTTCCAAGTGACGGACAAATTGAAATAGGAAGCACCGGATTCCGCTTCATCCGTATCGACTGTCTATCTCCCGATATGACTATCTATCTGAAAGAAGCTCCGGCCATTTTCCGCTACCGGAATATCCCTTATCTGGGTTCATTCCGTTGCAACGATCAGCGTCTGAATGATATATGGATGACCGGAGCATACACCGTCCACCTGAATATGCAGGAATATTTATGGGATGGCATAAAGCGCGACCGCCTGATATGGCTGGGCGACATGCACCCCGAAGTAGCAACCATTATAAGCGTATTCGGGCATAACGAAGTAGTAAACAAGAGCATAGACCTGGCTTGCGAACAGTTCCCCCTGCCCCAATGGCTGAATGGCATCAGTACTTATTCAATGTGGTACCTGATTATCCAGCACGAATGGTATGTGCATAATGGAAACATTGATTTTTTACGTCACCATCGCGCCTACATCACCGGAGTTATCGACCGCATAGATGAATGTGTAGACGAGGAAGGCAATGAAAATCTGGCAAAACAACGTTTTCTGGATTGGCCGTCAAGTCCTAATCAGCCGGGGGTTGAAGCAGGATGCAGAGCATTGCTTAGCTGGGCTTTGAAAGATGCAGAGGTATTATGCAATCTACTGGAAGAACAAGAACATGCAAAAAAATGCCGTGCCATATCCAAGCGACTGAAAAAACAAATAAAACAACCTAACGGTTTGAAACAAGCAGCCGCACTAATGTCCATCGCAGGATTAATGAAGCCCGAGCAAGCATGCAGCGAAGTTATCTCAGTAGATGGTGCCAAGGACTTTTCCACTTTTTATGGCTACTACATGTTGCAGGCCCTTGCACAAGCAGGCGAATACCAGCAAGCTCTTGACATTATCCGTCAGTACTGGGGAGGAATGTTAGATTTAGGAGCAACCACTTTTTGGGAAGATTTCAATCTGGACTGGATCCATAATGCCGCCAGACTGGATGATTTCGTTCCTGAGGGCAAAGATGATATTCATGGAGATTTCGGCGATTATTGTTATCCCAGTTTCCGACATAGCTTCTGCCACGGCTGGGCTTCCGGCCCTACCCCTTGGATGACACAGCATATTTTAGGTGTTGAGATAGTGGATGCAGGCTGTAAAACTCTTCGCATAACTCCCCATCTTGGTGATTTGGAATGGGCGGAAGGCACCTTCCCTACTCCATTGGGGATAGTCTACATCAAGCATGTCAAAGGAGCTGATGGGAAAATAGTTTCTACGGTCAAAGCTCCTGATGGAATCAAAGTAATATAAAATAAGGGGCTCTCTAACGAGCCCCTCATATTATATCAAAATTCCTCTTTCAACTGTTCACACCAGTCCGTTATACGTTTATCCGTCAGCTTCGACTGGTTCTCTATATCAATCACCAGTCCACACCATTTACCATCCCTCAAAGCTCTTGACCGGTTAAATGAATAACCTTCGGCAGACGTAAATCCGACAAGGATAGCCCCTGCCTTTTCAAAAGCATCAGCCAGTATTCCCAGACCATCCACAAAATTATCGGGATAACCGATTTGATCACCAAGCCCGAAGAGGGCTACTTTCTTGTCTTTCAGATCGAGGCTTTCTATTTCCGGTATCATCTCATCCCAATAGGTGGGCAATTCACCGTCAAACCAAGTAGAAGCACCTACTATCAGTTTATCATAAGCCTGGAAATCATTCTGCCAAGCTTTTTCTATCATGATCATTTCTACTTCTTTGTGTCCGAGCTTCTCACGTATCTTCTCTGCGATATGAGAAGTCTTGGCAGCATTCATTGCATAAAATAATCCTATCTCTTTCATAATAACTTATTATTAAATTAATATTCCAACAGCTTCTTGGCTGCTTCATAAATTCTATCTGCACCCGGCAGAATGGCACGTTCAAGTATCGGATTAAAACCTACAGGAGTAAAGGTAGAACCTACACGCTGTACCGGTGCATCCAGATAACGGAACAAGTCTGTACCAATACTGGCTGCTATCTCACCACCGAAGCCACCAAAGACTTTATCTTCATGAACAATCAAGGCTTTACTGGTCTTCTTCACAGACTCATAAATGGTTTCTTTATCCAACGGTATCAAAGAACGGATATCAATCACTTCCACACTCCAACCGCCTTCTTTTTCCAAACGTTCGGCAACATTCAAGCAGAAATGCGTTGTGTTACCATAGGTGATAATACTCAGATCACTGCCCTCACGGCGAATACGCGCTTTCCCAAAAGGAACTTCAAAATCATCAGGAACAATGGTGGCTGCTTCTACGGAATTATACAATGCTTTCGGTTCAATAAACAGCGTGAACCCACGGGAGCGTATACTTGCACGGAGTAGTCCGGCAGCATCATCGGCAAAGGACGGGCAAACAATCCGTGCTCCGGGCAGAGTAGCCAAAGCGCCCTCCAGATTTTGCGAGTGATAGAGTCCGCCACCGATATAACCACCGGAAGCCAAACGCAAAGTTACATTAGGAACAAACTGTCCGTTGCTGCGCCAATACTCATGGGTACATTCCACATATTGTTCTACGGCAGGCCAGAAATAGTCGGCAAACTCCGCCCCCTCTATCACTACCCGGATTTTAGGATCAAAACGGCTCATTCCATTTGCTGTGCCGACAATATAATCTTCAGCGATAGGTGCACTGAATACACGAGCTTCGCCGAATTCCTGCTGCATTCCTTTGGTTACATTGAACACGCCCCCTTTATCCCGATTGGCAACATCCTGCCCCCAGATGAAGGTATTAGGATTATAGCGGAACTCTGCTTTCAGCGTTTCATTGATGGCAGTTACAAAGAATTTCTTCTCTCCTTCTGTCTCACGATGTGTTCCATCTTTATATTTTTCCGGTTCGTAAGGTTCCGGCAATACATAGTTGAAAATGGTTTTAGGGTCAGGATCGGGAGCTGTCAGCGCCTTACGATTAGCTGCAGCCAGATCTTTCTTTGCTTTCTCCTCTATTTCTTTCAGCTCTTCCTCCGTGAGACGCTTGTAACGCAACAGCATCCGGCGGAACTTCAGCAACGGATCAGCTTCTTTCACATAAGCCAGTTCATTTTCATCCCTGTACAAAGTATCTTTGTCAGAGTTGGAATGGGAACCGATACGGACACAATTGGCATGTACGATTACCGGATTCCGGTTCAACAATGCATACTCACGAGCCTCAGTCATGGCATTCATGGAGTCGAACACATCTTTTCCATTACAATGGATAATCTTCAGATTCTTGAATCCGGAGAAATTATCCGCCACTTTACGGGCTGCCGTCTGGTCTTTCTTCGGAACAGATATACCATATCCATTATCTTGCCATACAAAAATAACGGGCAGGCGTTCAAGGCTGGCACCATTGACAGCTTCGTAGACAAAACCTTCAGAGGAAGCAGATTCGCCGTGTGAAGTAATAACAACTCCTTTATGGTCATAATATACCATTGCACGTGCCACACCGGCTGCATGAAGATCATGCGTACCTGTAGCCGAGGATATGTTCTCGATATGCCATTCGGGTTTGGCAAAGTGATTGGACATGTGGCGTCCGCCACTTCCCGGATCAGTGGCTTTGGAGATGCCATTCAGTATAAGTTCTTCCGCCGTCATTCCGGCGGAAAGGGCAGTCAGCATATCACGGTAGTAAGGGAAGAGGAAGTCTTCTCCTTTGGTAAATACCTGTCCGATGGCCAACTGTATCCCGTCATGTCCAGCATACGGAGCATGAAAGGACCAGCCAAGGGACTGCAACAGGTAAGCGGGTGCCTTTTCGTCAAGCGCACGCCCCAGCGTCATCAGATAATACCATTTCTTCAGTAGTTCCACATCTGTGGTTTTTATATTGTACTTTTTCATACTTATCAAGGTATTAAGTTATTCTTTCCAATTTTCCAGATAATCTTTAATAAAATAGAGGAAATTGCCACCTAATGAACCATCCACGACTCTATGGTCATAAGAGAGGGACAGATACATCTTACGACGGATGGCAATCACATCCCCTTCCGGGGTCTCTATTACGGCGGGCTTTTTCTCGATGTATCCTACTCCCAGGATAGCTACCTGAGGCTGATTGATGATAGGTGTACCGAACAAAGACTTGAATGTACCGAAGTTCGTAATCGTAAAAGTGCCACCGGAAATATCATCGGGCATCAGCTTATTATCACGAGCCTTGAGTGCCAGTGAATCAATGGCTACGGCAAGTCCGTTCAGGTTCAGACGATCGGCATCACGAACCACCGGAACAATCAGATTGCCATCATTCAGAGAAACGGCAATACCGACATTGATATGTTTCTTGAACAGGATATTATATCCCTCTACCGATACATTCACTTGCGGGTAAGCAGCCAGCGCCTTCGCCACAGCTTCTGTGATGGCAGGCATATAAGTCAGTTTCACCCCCTCACGACGGAAGAAAGCATCTTTATTCTTATCACGCCACTTCACAAGTTTCGTTACATCCACTTCCACAACATTAGTTACGTGCGGGGAAGTATGTTTCGACATTACCATGTGGTCGGCTATCACCTTACGTACACGATCCATCTCTTTAACTTCAACACCTTCTGCTGAGAATGTGCCGGAAGCTGGTGTAATACGTTGTACTTCAGGAGTTGCAGCAGGTTTAGCAATCATTATACCGCCACTTTGTTTCCGGACAATGTAACTCTTGATGTCCTTTTTGCTCACCCGTCCCTGATATCCGGTACCCGGAATAGTATCCAGTTCTTTAGGCTGAATGCCGGCCTCACGAGCCAACTGAAGAACTACAGGCGAATACCAACGTTCTTCTTCCGATTTTACAGCCTTGACTTGAGGAGTTTCCTCAGAGGCAGCCTTAGAAACAACCGCAACACTCTCATCAGTAGCGGAACTTTGGAGAGCCTCTACGCTATCCTCATCCTCGGAGTTCTCACCTCCGATATCGACAATAGCCACCACCGTACCCACAGCTACGGTATCTCCTTCCTTAAATAAAATTTCCACGACTTTACCTTCTACCGGAGATGGTATTTCGGCACTAACCTTAGCGGTATTTACTTCAAACAACACATCATCTTCTTTAATGATGTCTCCTACTTGTACCGACCATGAGATGATGGTACCTTCGGTTATACTTTCACCCAATTTGGGCATCTTTATTTCAAATCTTGACATATAGTTAAGTTTTAGGTTCTCGGTTTATTATTATACAACAAACAACTGAGTAGTAAGTTTTTAACTTAAGTAAAAGTTAATGCGGATTTATGATATATCCACTCTTTGCAGGCATACTTTTCCGTTTTCAACCGTTCGATGGCTTCCATATCTCCGGCAGAAAAACGGTAAATCCGGTTATCGTCATCATCTACAAAGGAGTGAAAGAGCAAGTGTATGAAACGCTTGATAGCCATGGGTTCGGACAAAAACTCTTTTATATTAGCAACTTCACTCCGTACGGAAGGTACCGCACGCACAGTACGAGAGCCCGGTATACGGCTTTCCGCATCTGGATCGCCATTCAATGCCGCATTTAACGTATCCAGATCAGTAGAAAACAACAAAGTACAATGATACATCACACGATCTTTGTGTATGCATTGCGCACTACCTGATATTTTCCGTTCATCCACATAAATGCCCAGACGCTGGTCAGCATAAGCTGAGATGCCTACCTTTTCAAGGAAATCAACGACCTGTTGCAGGTAATATACAAAGTCCGGCTGCTTTACGGTTTCAATAAAACTCAGATTAATGTTTCCCCGGTCATGATATACAGCACCTCCACCGGAGAAACGGCGTGCCAAGGTTATTCCCTTTTCATCCAGAAACCTCTCGTCCGCTTCCGCCGCCACACTCTGATGTTTCCCAATCACTACAGATGGCTCCGACTGCCAAAGCATAAAGAAGTTACCTCGCTTCTGTTTCAACAAATACTCTTCTGCTGCCAGATTAAAATAAATATCCGTACAGCGATTATCAATACAAAACATTACGCAAACAAAGTTTCATGGAAGATTTCACCGACCGTCGGATGTGGAAAAACAGTCTTTTGAAACTCTTCCACCGTATATCCGTGCTGCACGGCAAGCCCGGCAAGAACAATCAATTCGGAAACAGGGTTTCCCAGCATATGGCAACCTATCACCCGATCATCATCGTCCAATATCAACTTACAAAGCCCGTTCACCAATTCATTCTCGGCTACAAAACGACCGGAATAGGCCATCGGTAACTTCTGTACCTGATAACTGATACCGGATGCTTTCAGTTCTTCCTCAGTCTTACCTACTCCCGCTACTTCGGGATTGGTATACACCACACCGGGTACACAATCGTAATTCATACGGTCTTCCACTCCCAAGATATGATTGACAGCAACTTCACTTTCACGAATGGCAGTATGTGCCAGCATAGAGTGTCCGGTAATATCACCACAGGCATAAACACGAGGATGGGAAGTCCGCATATGCTCATCCACCTTCACACCGTTGCGCTGCAGTTCAATGTTCAGTTTATCCAAACCGACTTGGGACAAGTTAGCTTTCCTACCCACACTGACGAGTACCTTTTCGGCTTCGATAAGTGCAGTCTTACCTTCCTTTTCAATAGTGACACCCTCTTTGCCGACTTCAATTACTTTGGCATTCAAATGGAAATTAACCCCACGCTTCTGATATTCCGAACGCAGCATACCACTGGTTTCCTTATCCATGGCACCCAATATTTCGGGCATCATTTCAACAACATGCACCTGCACACCCATGCTATTGAAAAAAGAAGCGAATTCCATTCCGATAACGCCACCACCGATAATGACAAGTGAACGGGGCAAAGTTGTGATCTCCAATGCTTCCTTTGATGTCCAATAATCAATTTCAGATAACCCTTTAATGGGAGGGATCAATGTATCGGAACCTGTACATACCAACAGATAAGTCACTTCATATACTTCACCGGCAGCCGAAAGCTGAAAGCGTCCGTCCGCCTCACCCACAATAATGGCTTCTTGTGGTACAATAACAGCACCATACGAATTGACCGTCATCTTCACACCACCGGTCAGCTTTTTCACAATCTTATCTTTACGGTCGATAATCTTTTTCATATCGAACGCCGAACCGTCGGGCACTGAGATGCCATATTTGGACGCGCCTTTCATATTGTCCCACAACTTGGCGGAATAGAGCAGAGTTTTGGTAGGAATACACCCCTCATTGAGACAAACACCGCCAATAGCTTTCTTTTCAAACAAAACTGTTTGCAGCCCGTTTGCAGCCGCTCTTTCGGCTGCCGTATATCCGGCAGGACCACCGCCGATGATAGCTATATCATATTTCATAAATCAGTAGTATTAAGTAAATTATATACTTAACAACAAAAGAGAAAAGCACAAAGTTCTATAGAAACCTATTAAGGAAAGTTACTGTTTTTCAGCCACAATAGCCAACATCCTAAAATTTATCTGTACTTTTGCAGAAATTCAAGAAATACTATGGTAGCTCCCGAAATAGCAATTGTCGACTCCAACACCTTATCATGTATGGGATTGCAAAGCCTTCTAGAAGAAATTATCCCGATGGCCGTCATCCGTGTATTCAGTTCGTTCGAGGAACTGATGGACGATACTCCCGATATGTACGCGCATTATTTTGTTTCAGCACAGATATATTTTGAGCATACCGCTTTTTTCCTACCGCGCAAGCCCAAGACCATTGTATTGGCAAACGGTGACAATCAGCCTCAGCTGGCAGGAATACCGACCTTGAATATTTATCAGGACGAGAAAACACTGATCAGAAACATCCTGCAACTGCATCAGTTCGGACACAAAGGCGGACATCCTCATAGCCACCCCCACGGACATCCCCACGGTGCAACAGCGCATCCGTGCGGTAATCCTCATGCCGACAGCGAACATGATCTCTCTCCCCGCGAAATAGAAGTACTGGTACTGATAACCAAAGGACTTATCAATAAAGAAATAGCCGATAAACTGAATATCAGCCTGACTACCGTCATCTCCCACCGAAAGAATATTACGGAGAAGCTGGGCATTAAATCAGTGGCCGGACTAACGATTTATGCTGTAATGCACGGATATGTAGAAGCGGACCGCATCTAAATGCGAATTGATATTTAAGCGCGGATTTGAGCACCCTTTTTTTTACGCCACCCGTAACAGACCTATTACGCCGCCCGTAACAGTACCGTTACGACAAACATCCCTTTCCGCCCCCACAAATCCTAATAAATGAGGATTGCGGGAACGAAGAGAATCCTCTTTCTTTGCAGGCAAAATAATAAAAGACAAAGAATGAATAAGAGTAAATTGTTAGCCTTTGCCCTGGCACTCCTGTCGATAGGGAACGTATGTGCAGAGGAAGTGGATACCCTGAAAATAGTGGACGTTGAAGAAGTCCTGATCATTGCAGCACCCAAAGAGAACCGTAAGTTGCGCGAGCTGCCCAATGCCGTCACCTTACTTTCGCAACAAGATATGCAGGCTGCACAAGTGAACTCAATCAAAAACCTGACCGCACTTGTCCCCAATATATTTATTCCCGACTACGGTTCGCGCCTGACTTCCGCCGTTTATATCCGCGGTATCGGCTCGCGTATCAACACCCCTTCCGTAGGATTATACGTCGACAATATACCTTATATAGATAAATCCGCATTCGATTTCAATTATTCCGACATCGAGCGTATTGATGTGCTGCGCGGTCCGCAGGGTACACTGTACGGACGAAATGCGATGGGTGGACTTATTAAAGTACATACCAAATCTCCTTTCTCTTATCAAGGTACTGACTTCCGGATAGGGGCAGGTACACACAATCAATACAATACTTCCGTCACTCACTATCACCGGATGAATGAGCGCTTTGCATTCTCGGCTGGAGGATTTTATGAATACGAAGGCGGTTTCTTCCGCAATGCAGCGCTCAACAATAAAAAGGTAGATAAAGGGCAGTCTGCCGGTGGACGTATCCGCGCCATCTACTTGCCCAGCGATAATTGGAAGCTCGACTTTAATGTAAGTTATGAATATGGTGACCAAGGCGGTTACCCGTATGGACTCTACAATAAAGAAACCGGAGATGTAGCCAAGACGGCTTACAATGATGAAAGTAGCTATTACCGCAACCTGCTGAATGCCGGACTTAATGTAGAGTACCAGGCGCAGAATTTCACACTCAGTGCCGTAACCGGATATCAGCATCTAAAGGATCGTATGTTTCTGGATCAGGATTTCACAGCCTCAGATACGTATACACTGGAACAGAAACAACGCATCAATACCATCAGTGAAGAAATTGTGATGAAGAGCAAGGAAAACCGCCGCTGGCAATGGGCAACGGGCATCTTCGGCTTCTATCAATGGCTGAATACTACTGCCCCCGTCACATTCAAGGAAGACGGTATGGCGATGATGGATCAGATGTTGGGCAGCGTGATTCCATCGAAGATAGAAGTGCCGATGGGGCCGACATCGAGCATGAACATCATGCCGTCATTAAAGATAGCCAGCACCCGCCTGCCCATCAACGGAGATTTCGAGACACCGCTTCTGAACGGAGCCTTGTTTCACCAATCCACCTTCCGGGACGTATTCGGACTTGGCGGACTCTCTTTCACCGCCGGGCTTCGACTGGACTATGAGAAGATGAAGATGGACTATAACTCCGGCACAGCCATGGACTACACCGTAGGCATCACAGGCCAGATGGTACAGAACGGACAAGTTATCAGAGACATCCCGATGATGCCGGAAACCGCATTGACTGTTGAATCAAGATATGAAGGTTCCATCAGCAAAGATTATCTGCAATTGTTGCCGAAATTTGCCTTGCAATATGATTTCAAGAAAAACACCGGTAACGTCTATGTGACTGTCAGCAAAGGGTACCGTTCGGGCGGCTACAACATCCAGATGTTCTCCGACCTGCTGCAATCCAGCCTGCGCAATGATATGATGAAACAATCTAAAGAAGAAATCATGCCGCATGTTCCCGATGCTTATAAGGCATTGGTAGAAGGACATTTTCCTGACGCCGGAGTAAACCCGGATGCCAAAGCCGCCACCGTCTACAAACCTGAACAGACCTGGAACTATGAAGCAGGCACCCACCTGAATCTTTTCCAGAACCGTCTGCGTGCCGATGCCGCCCTCTTCTGGCTCGAAACGCGCGACCAACAAATATCACGCTTTGCCCAAAGCGGCCTCGGACGTGAAACGGTAAATGCAGGAAAGAGTCGCAGCCTCGGAGCTGAAATATCTCTGGCGGGCGCAGTTACTACCAACTTCACGCTGACTGCAAATTATGGCTACACATACGCCACATTCAAAGAGTATGTGACGAATGCGAAAAGCGCAGATAATAAAGTGATTGAAATAAGTTACAATGGCAATTACGTCCCCTTCGTCCCCAAGCACACCCTGAGCCTGGGCGGACAATACATTTTCCGCATCAACCCGGGACATTGGCTGGACCGTATTCAACTTAATGCCAACTACACCGGTGCAGGACGTATCTATTGGACCGAGCAGAATGATGTCAGCCAAGCCTTCTACGGCACATTGAACGGACGCCTCAGCCTGCAAAAAGGCAACGGACAGATTGACTTCTGGGTTCGCAATGCACTGGATAAAGACTACGCTGCTTTCTACTTTGAAAGCATGGGCAACGGATTCATGCAGAAAGGCCGCCCCATACAGGCGGGAATCGAACTACGTTGCAGGTTCTGATAGAGATCATTACTTCCGTCCCCATACATCTCCCTAACCCGTTATGCAAAAGATGGCATCTTTTACATTACATCTAAGCAGGAAAGAGGGGAAAAGTAAGTATCATAAGCATGAAAGGGTTAAGAGAACTTGCTACACCCTATTATTCATTGATAGCACCACAGCTTGGGCAAGCCCCCTTTTCTTTTAATTTCTGTCCGCAGCGCCCGCAACGATAGCGGTAAATGACAAGTGTAGTACACATTCGCTTTAGGAAAAGTCCAAGGAAAACAACAAGGAAAATATAGCCGATATAGATTTGTGTAGTCAGTATAAAGAAGAAATAACAGAAGATACAACAAGAAGCCAATCCCAACAGATAGAATACGGCAGCGGCAGGAGTCAACTGACGGAACAAGTCATCGAGTACTGCCAGCAGTACAATGATAAACAACCAGATGCTCAGCAAAAAGACTGAGAGAATAAACGGCACCTTGAAAGGTGAAAGCGTAGGATTAAAATAGAAATGTTCCCACGTTTCGGGCACAAAGACTTGCATCGTCTCATACACCGTAGCACTGAATGCCATCAACAGGCAGAGTAAAAGCGGATATACACTATCAATATCATTGAAATAAACAATCTTCAACTGCTTCCGACGGAACAGACGGAACACCCAGGCACCGATAAACAAGGCGAAAATAATCACGAAGTAAGAAGCATGTGTATCACTGAACAAGTAAATGAATTGTGAGATACTGTCCGTAGGTACAAAAGCTTGCATCATTTCCCGCTCCCCGATCCAGCCCTGTATCTCTTGGGAATGAGCCAGTTTTACCCAAACACTGTCCACACTATCAGCAGAATGAATGGCAAATTCGGCCACTACTACACGGTCTCCTCTATACAGAGTATTGTAGCAATCCTTCACCGGCAGACAGGCAAGCACCACGGAATCCTGCACCACTTCCAGATTCGTATTCAACGTATAATGCCGGTCGTAAAGGTAGGTCAGAGAGTCGCGGGTTTTATCACTGATACCTTCATCATCCAGACTGGGACGGGAGTAACGGCAGGAAACCAGACTGATAATAATCGCTATCACCACAGAGTAGCACAGAGTTGCACGGAGTCTTTTTTGATATTTAAGAAACTCTGTGTTACTCTGTGCCGCTCTGTGGTGATAACGAATATGTTCTCTCTTATTCTGCATATACTTTCATCTGACAATTCTTACAATCAAACTCCAAGCGGAAGCGCTTACCATCAGTTCCTTGCAAACAATAAGGCTCCCGATAGGGTGAACGTCCCTTCTGATAAGTAGGGCACCAACCCATACTATAACGCAAACAATGCTTGCAGAACATTAAAACAGCACCCGGTACAGATTGTTTCTCATAAGCCGGAGCTACGGTAGCAATGCCGTGATCGGCATAGAAAGAGGCGGCACGGGTATTCATTACATTACCGAGGTAGGTTAATGAAGTAGCGGAAGTTGTTGTCTTAGAAGAAGTTCCCGGCAAAGGGAAAGCATGAGTTGTAGGTTTCCAGACTACCACTTCCTGCCGATAATTAATACGGCGAACGGTAACCAGCTTGTCTACGGCTTGACGGCGCCAGTCGGCTACTACGGAAGCGGGAAGGAACCAATTATCAGAAAAACGGATTTCTATGGCGGAATTTGTTTCGGACGAACGATTATCCGCTAATATTCCGGCTTCAAAAGGAGTATTTCCCAATTTACTGAGTTGGGTACGCAGGTTATCTGCCTGTGGGGTACGGGCAAGTTCTTTCTGATAAGGGAAAGAAAGTGTAACGCTATTATCATCCTCATCCGTGATAGTCAGAGCAAAGCCGAAGGCGGTATCTGCCAAAAGCAAGGATACGGAAATCTTTCGTTCGGAAGACTTACGTGTCAGCAACTTCTCAAATTCCTGATCGTAGTTACGGTAAAGCACAGTACGCGGACGGATACGGGGCATCTCACCTGCCGGATAGAGTTTATTCCCGTCCACACGGTTGATACGGAATCCTTGCAGACGTCCTTGCTCATCAATATAACAAACACCGTCACCGTTGTTGAATGATTTCAATCCGGCTACTGTGAGGTAGTTTCCACGTTGTTCCTTCATGGTTCCCATCTCTTCACCGAGGGATTTCGGAGTATCGAAAGAGAAAATTTCTTCACTGCGTCCGTGCAGGAAGTAATGCGTAAATCCACGACTAAAACTTTTATCTAACTGGGGACGGAATGTATAATTGCAAGTACCGGAAGAGGCTCGGGCGTATTCTTTACGGCGTGTAAAGATAGCATCCAGCTTTTGGCGGTAAGCAGCCGTAACATTCTTTACGTAAGAAACATCTTTCAGACGACCTTCTATCTTGAGCGAAGTAGCACCTGCATCAAGTAACTCTTCCAGAATATCACTCTGATTCAAATCTTTGAGAGATAGCAAATGCTTATCACGTACAATTACTTTTCCGTCGGCATCCACCAGACTGAAAGGCAAACGACAGAATTGTGCACATTCTCCCCGGTTGGCACTACGTCCGAAACAAGCTTGGCTGACATAACATTGCCCGCTATAACTGACGCAAAGTGCCCCATGTACAAATACTTCCAACGGCACTTCCGGACAAGCTTTATGAATATGGCTGATTTCCTGAAGGGAAAGCTCACGTGCCAATACTACTTGCCGGAAACCGGCTTCTGCAAGGAAACGTACTTTCTCCGGTGTACGGTTATCCATTTGGGTACTGGCGTGCAAGGGAATAGGCGGTAGGTTTAAGCGAGTGATTCCCATGTCTTGCACAATGAGGGCATCTACTCCCGCACGATACAAGTCCCAAATCATTTTCTCCGTCTCGGCCAGTTCTTCTTCTTTTAAGATGGTATTGACAGTCACATAAATCCGGGCATTATATAAATGGGCATGAGCCACCAAAGCAGCTATATCTTCCAACGAATTGCCGGCTGCTGCACGTGCGCCAAACTTAGGCGCACCGATATACACTGCATCCGCACCGTGGTTAATAGCTTCAATGCCACATTCCATGTTCTTGGCAGGGGCCAGTAACTCTATCTTTCGTTGCTTTATCATATCGTTTTAGTTACAAGTTACAGGCTACAAGCTACGAGTGATACACTATATACCGCAAGGTCTTGTCACTCGTAGCTCGTAACTTGTAACTACTTTATATCATTAATATTGTACGGAGTTTCCTGATAAACGAAATAGTTCAACCAATTAGAGAACAGCAAATTGGCATGGGCACGCCAACGTACCATCACACCTTTGTCCGGATCATTATCCACATAATAATTACGAGGTACTTCAATGGGCAGACCTTTATCCACATCCCTGCGATATTCCGTATCCAGCGTTAGTGGAGAGTATTCCGAATGTCCGGTGACAAAGAACTCACGTCCACCACGTGCTACCACCAGGTGTACGCCTGCATCTTCCGATTCCGAAAGTAAAGTAAGTTCAGGCACTTTCAAGATATCTTCTTTCCGTACTTCCGTATGGCGGCTATGGGGTACATAGAACATATCATCGAAACCACGGAAAATAGCGTGCAGCGGATCTAAAGGACGATGCTCGAATATGCCGAACATCTTCTTGTCCAACGCGTACTTGGGCACTCCATAATGATGATAGAGTCCGGCCTGTGCAGCCCAGCATATATAAAGGGTAGATGTGACATGCGTACGCGCCCAATCGAATATTTCCATTATTTCATCCCAGTAAGTCACCTCTTCGAAATCTAATTGTTCTACAGGGGCACCGGTAATAATCATACCGTCGTACTTCTCGCCACGCATCTTTTCAAAGTCAGTATAGAATGTCTGCATATGTTCTACAGGCGTATTCTTTGATGTATGACTCTTGATTTTCATGAACGAGATTTCCACTTGAAGCGGTGTATTGGAGAGCAAACGCACAAGATCTGTCTCCGTGGTAATCTTCAAAGGCATCAAGTTCAGGATAACGATGCGCAACGGACGGATGTCCTGTTGCGTGGCGCGGGAGTTGTCAATAACAAATATGTTCTCTTCTTTCAGCAACTCTATCGCCGGCAGCTTATCAGGTAAATTTAATGGCATAAGTTATCAGATTATCTTTAATTTAGAGTACAAAGGTACTGATAATTTTGAAATCTCCCGCGAAAGAATGAAAATGTAGAGCTATTTCAAGTTATTTATCTTCTTCATACAAAGCATTATAGATAAAATTATCAACAAAAAAGCTTCTTTCCTTTCATGTATTTAAAATATTATCCTACCTTTGCCGCCTGTAAAGTTAATGAACATTGAAAAACATTAAGATGGAACAGAACCGGAGTTCAAGCGTGAATTCACTTAATTAGCATCCCAAAGCCACTGACTTTTCTATACCAATTATGGTCCTTACCCACCCCAGATATTCCGATGCTTTAATTAACACATAAATTTGAAATGCGACAGTCGTGTTTCACAAAAAAACATACTATTATGAACAAAACAACTATCAAAAACAACAGACTGACTTTATTCTCATTCTGTATTATTTTCTTATTTAGTTCTTGTGTCAATGAATTAGACTCAGAAACTTCTCCCGATGCTGTTCCCGGTACTATCCCCATCAATTTCACAACAAAAGTCAGCAAAGCTGATACACGCGTGACTAATACTGCCTTTGAAAAAGGAGATAAAGTAGGTTTATATGCAATGCTTCCATCTACTCCAATTACAGAAAAGCGCTACATTGACAATTTACAACTGGAATGTGGGGAAAAGAATGCATTCATCCCTGAAAAGACAGTTTTCTATCCGGCAGGAGATGCCACACTCAATTTTATCAGTTATTACCCCTATCAGTCAACCGGAATAAAAACAGGCCAATCTACCATTCCTGTATCTGTACAAACCGACCAAAGCAGCGCAAAAGCTCTCTCCATATCCGATTTCATGATAGCCTCCGAAAAAAATGTAGAAAGCAGCGAAGATGCCGTCGTACTTCATTACAAGCATAAGTTGACCAAGATAAAAATCACAATCACAGCCGGTACTGGAGAAGATATAACAAAGATATATAAAGCGAATCCTCAAATTATCGCAGTAGGCTTCAAGACCAAAGCAGAATATAATACTGATACGGACAAGTTTATAAAGCTGACAGAGGAAGCAGATATCATCCCATATGGTGAATGGAACATAGTAAAAGGGACTTTAACAGGAAAAGAATTCATCATCATACCACAAGATGCTGATGCTAACGCTCAATCTTTTATAATGGAATGGAACGGGAAAGTATATACCTGCCCAATGCCAAAACTGAATATGACAGGAAGTACACAATGCCAAATCGATATCGAGGCTATGCAGACAACCAGCCATTCTCTTACCGGAATAACCAGTACAGTTGAAGACTGGCTGCCCGGAGATAGTAAAGATACTAATAACAGTGGCGGCATTACAGCTATTCATTTGGCGGCACTCACTTTCTCTCAATCGAACATATACAGAATCTACCATGACGGCAATCCAATGGCAGAAGTTTGTAAAGAATATCTAAAATCTGATCAAATAACTTCAAGAGCAATTGTTGCATACCCGGTGAAAGAAGATGAAACGAGCAATCTGAGCAAAGGCGTTGTTCTGAAACTACTGGATGATGAAAGAGCGATAAGTGGAGGAAGCATAAACTGGAATACAGACGATAGTTCCTTTGCTTATACAGGAGGGAATCTCCAGTCTGTTGACAAATTCTATCTTAATGAAAAGGGGGAAATCCTACTGGAAGAAACAGAAGATCCAATCAGCATAGATATTGTCAGCTATACCATCAGGGATATACGAAAGGGAAATACTTATGAGTATCCAATCGTAAAAATAGGCACTCAATATTGGATGAGAGAAGATTTATGTGCGACGGGGTACAGGAATGGAACTACATTGAATAAAAAAACTCAGTTGGGAGAAGGTCCTGGCTATTTCAGACCTCAGAGTACAGAAACATATTTTTATAATGGAGAAGCTGTACTTGAAGGAGAGTTGGCACCTGCAGGATGGAAAATTCCAGATAGTGATGATTGGCAAGCCTTAAAAGAATACACCAAAGACAGTGCTTCGATATTAAAAGCCGGAGAATGGGAAGTCTTAAAAGAGGGTGACACGATTGATTCTGGCTCTAATCTAACCGGTTTCTCAGCATATCCCGTAGGGATTTGGGGAGCAGGAAAAAATATATCTCAAAAACAATTAGTATGCTACTGGACACTAAATGAGACAGAAAATAGCATACCAGAACAATCAATAAGTTTCACCGGAAGCAGCACCAAGTTTTCTGTCGCCGCAACTCATGTTAAAAATGAAACTTACTATAAGGCCTTTTCCATACGTTGTATAAAAGAATAGCCCAACAAATAAAAGCATATCTCATTTCTTTTTCGTATTTTTGTTCCCAATGTACAAATAAGTTTTGTTCACCGAACAAAGACAACGAAAAAGAAATGAGAATTATCGACCTGATACACAGCAATGAGAAGACAGCTTTCTCTTTTGAAATACTGCCACCGCTGAAAGGCACAGGCATCGAAAAGCTGTACGAAACCATAGATACTTTACGGGAGTTTGACCCGAAATACATCAATATCACCACACATCGCAGCGAATATGTGTACAAAGATCTGGGAAACGGTTTGTTTCAGCGCAATCGCTTACGCCGCCGTCCGGGAACTGTTGCCGTAGCTGCCGCCATCCAAAACAGATATAATATCACTGTAGTTCCGCATCTTCTTTGTAGTGGTTTCACCCGCGAAGAGACAGAATATGTACTGCTCGATCTGCAATTCCTAGGTATTACCGACTTACTGGTGTTACGTGGAGATAAAGCAAAACATGAGTCCGTCTTCACTCCCGAAGGTGATGGCTACCACCATGCCACTGAACTGCAAGAACAAATCAATAACTTCAATAAAGGTATCTTCGTAGATGGCTCGGAAATGAAAGTGACCAATACACCATTTTCCTATGGCGTGGCGTGTTATCCCGAAAAACACGAAGAAGCTCCCAATATTGACACTGATATCTACTGGCTGAAAAAGAAAATGGAAGCCGGTGCAGAATATGCCGTTACACAGCTTTTCTATGATAACCAAAAATATTTCGATTTCGTAGAACGTGCCCGGAAAGCCGGAGTTACCATTCCCATCATTCCAGGTATCAAACCGTTCAAGAAGATATCTCAAATCAGCATGATACCCAAGACGTTCAAAGTGGACTTGCCCGAAGAACTGACATGCGAAGCGATGAAATGCAAAACGGATGAAGAAGCCAAACAAGTAGGCATCGAATGGTGTGTTAAGCAATGTAAGGAATTAATGGAACATGGAGTACCCAGTATTCACTTCTATTCCATCGGTGCAGTGGACAGTATAAAAGAAGTTGCAAAGCTGGTATACTAAGACCGAAATCAAGTAACATTAGTTGTAAATTATAAAACCATATATAATATCGTGTTTTTCAAAGAGGTAATAGGACAAGAAGCAGCCAAACAGCGGCTCCGGCAGGAAGTGCAAGAGGGGCGTATTCCTCATGCTCAGCTCTTCTGCGGTCCATCGGGAGTGGGAAAACTTCCGTTGGCAATGGCTTATGCCCGTTACATCTGTTGCCCGAACCGTACAGATACAGATGCCTGTGGCACTTGTCCCTCCTGCGTAAAGTGGAATAAGCTGGTACATCCGGATGTACACTTCGTCTTTCCCATCGTAAAAAAAGGGAAGAAAGAAGTGTGCGACGATTACATAGCTGACTGGCGCCACTTGGTGCTGAACAGCCCTTATTTCAGTCTCAACCACTGGCTAAATGAGATGGATGCTGAAAACGGACAAGCCATCATCTATGCAAAGGAGAGTGACGAGATAGTACGTAAACTCAGTCTGAAATCGAGCGAAGGTGGCTACAAAGTTACTATCGTCTGGCTACCGGAGAAAATGCACGTAGTTTGTGCCAATAAGTTATTGAAGCTTTTGGAAGAACCTCCCGAAAAGACAGTATTCTTATTGATATCCGAAACTCCGGACATGATACTGCCGACAATCCTGAGCCGTACGCAACGTTTCAACATCCGTAAAATAGAAGAAACAGATATTGCCAACGCTTTGCAACAGAAATACGGTGTACGCCCTAATGATAGTTTCACTCTGGCGCATCTTGCCAACGGTGACTTTATCAAAGCATTGGAAACCATTCACCTGAACGAAGAAAACGAACTGTTCTTTGAACTCTTTGTCAGCCTCATGCGTCTTTCCTATCAACGGAAGATACGTGAAATGAAGCAATGGAGTGAGCAACTGGCAGGCATGGGACGCGAACGACAGAAGAACTTCCTGACATACGCCCAGCGTATGATACGCGAGAATTTCATCTATAACCTGCATTGCAAAGAGATGAGTTACATGACTTTGCCCGAACAAAACTTTGCCACCCGCTTCGCCCCTTTTATCAACGAACGGAATGTAATGGGAATGATGGATGAATTGAGCGAGGCGCAGATACATATTGAACAAAATGTAAATGCAAGGATGGTCTTTTTTGATTTTTCATTGAAAATGATAGTTCTATTGAAACAGTAGAAATCAGATATATAGTAGTAATCTCAATCATAAATAAAAAAATGGATTTTAAACTACATAACGGAAGCGGAAGTCTCTGCTGCAAAAGTTGCGGCAGGCAAGACAAGCAACTGAACACCTACGACTGGCTGGCCGACATTCCCGGAAACGGAGAAGAAAGCGACCTGGTAGAAGTTCAGTTCAAGAATACCCGCAAAGGATATTTCCGCAATAGCAACCATATACCTCTTGAAAAGGGCGACATCGTGGCCGTAGAAGCAACGCCTGGACATGACATCGGTGTAGTGACCCTAACCGGACGCCTTGTTCCGCTGCAAATGCGAAAAGCTAACATCAAGTCTGAGGCTGATATCAAGCGCATCTATCGCAAAGCCAAGCAGGTAGATATGGACAAATATAATGAAGCCAAGGGACGCGAGCATGACACCATGATACGTGCCCGGCAGATTGCCCTCAACCTGAATCTCAACATGAAAATCGGTGATGTGGAATATCAGGGAGACGGCAACAAAGCTATTTTCTATTATATTGCCGACGAACGTGTAGACTTCCGCCAGCTGATCAAGGTATTAGCAGATGCTTTCCATGTCCGTATTGAAATGAAGCAGATTGGTGCACGCCAGGAGGCCGGACGAATCGGTGGCATCGGTCCTTGTGGACGCGAGCTCTGCTGTGCCACCTGGATGACTTCCTTCGTGTCAGTATCCACAAGCGCCGCCCGTTATCAGGATATTTCTCTCAATCCGCAAAAACTGGCAGGACAATGTGCCAAACTGAAATGCTGTCTCAACTATGAAGTGGACTGCTATGTGGAAGCTCAGAAGCGTCTTCCTTCCAGGGAGATCGAGTTGGAAACCAAAGACGGTACTTTCTATTTCTTTAAGGCAGATATTCTGAGCAATCAGATAACCTACTCTACCGACAAGAACATTCCTGCCAATCTGGTAACAATCAGTGGTAAGCGTGCATTTGAAATCATCGGTATGAACAAACGGGGTACTAAACCAGAAAGTCTTGTAGAAGAAGCACGCCAAGTGGAACCCAAGAAGCCAATAGATTTGTTGGAACAGGAAAGCTTAACCCGCTTTGACCGTAGCCGTAAAGGTAAAAACGGCGGAGAAAATAACGGTGGTGGAAATGGAAACGGCGGTAATAACAACCGCAAGAAAAAGAAAAAAGGAAATCCGAATCAACCCGGAGATCAACAATCCAGACCACGTCCACAAGGTGAACCGAGACCGCAAGGTGATAAGCCCAAACCACAAGGCGATCAGCGACGGGGAGAACAGCCCAGGCGCAACAAACCCAAACGCCCCAACAATCCACCCAGACCACAAGGAGAGAAACCTGTCGGAAATGAAAAACCTGCTCAAGAATAAAACATCTCTCCTGAAGAGTTTAATACTGCTGTTCATCGCAGGCTTCCACACAGCCTGCGATGAACAGACTGTATATCATTCTTTTCAATCCCTGCCAACGGAAGGCTGGCAGCGGAATGACACACTATTCTTCAATGTTTCGGTTGCAGACTCCGCTACACTCTACAATGTATCCGTAGAAGTAAGAAACCGGAATAATTATCCGTATCAGAATCTACCTTTACTCGTCTACTACGACAGTCCGGAAGCCCCAAATATCAAGCGGGATACATTGGAACTGCGACTTGCTGACAATGCAGGTATTTGGTTAGGAGATGGCTGGGGTGGGTTATATCAATCAACCCTTCCAGCAGGCTTCGTCCGTATTGGAAAAGCCGGGGAATACCGCTTCAAAATCATACACCTTCTACCGGACGAAGTTCTTCCCGGTATCAACGATGTAGGAATCAAATTAAAACGCTGACAGTCTCTTTTTACGTCCTGCATCAATCCGCAGGAAGATGAACAGCAAGATAGTGAATCCCCAAAGCGAAGAACCGCCATAACTAAAGAATGGCAGCGGAATACCAATCACAGGTGTCAATCCCAGCACCATACCTACATTAATAAATAGGTGGAACAGGAATATACTAACGACCGAGTACCCATAGACTCGACCAAAAGTAGACGGTTGCCGCTCCGCCACAGCAATCAGACGGAGTATTAATATAAGGAATAAGAGTAGCACGGCAGTAGAACCTATAAATCCTTCTTCTTCACCTACCGTACAGAAAATGAAATCTGTATCTTGTTCGGGTACATATTTCAACTTAGTCTGAGTACCGTTCAGGAATCCTTTCCCTGTCAAACCACCGGAACCGATAGCTATCTTCGACTGGTTGACATTGTATCCGGCACCAGCCAAATCTTCTTCCATGCCTAATACCACCTTGATACGTATCTGCTGGTGAGGCTCCAATACTTTATTAAAGAAGTAATCACTGGAATATAAGAAACCGATAGAACCGATAGCAAACATACCTATCAGAAAATAACTAAGATGACGTTCACTTAACGAAAGGAAAATAAGATACCCAACTACCAGCACACACAGTCCCCATTGCACCCAAACCAAATTAAACGGAGTCACATATTCCGATATAAAATAAGCGATCAACAACACTCCAATGGTAACTAACAATATATTGCGTACTGGTTCCCATTTCTTCTTATAAACCCACACCATTCCTGCTGCAGACAGCAAGACCATCGAGAGTACGGCAAACTCTCCTATCGGCGTCGGCGTATCGGCAATAAACACCTGATCAAAACGAATGCCTACCACAAAGTAAACTACTGCACACAACCCGGAAAACAGAACCACACCCGGCATCCCCTCCCGATACAGAACCAAAAAGAAAGCAGTATATACCAATGCGGATCCAGTCTCTCGCTGCAAGATAATAAGCATCATCGGGAACAGAATAAGAAAAACCATCATCCAGATATTCTTCCAGTTCTTCATGGTGAACGAATAGGAATTCATATACTTGGCCAACGCCAGTGCCGTAGCAAACTTGGCAAACTCCGCCGGCTGCAAACTTACTGGCCCCATAACCAGCCACGACCTCGATCCCTTCGTATCAGGAGCTATAAAGATAGTAACCACAAGTAATATGGCAAGTGCTATATAAATCAGATAGGCAAACATATCATAAATATCATCTTCAAGCATCAACAGCACAAACCCTAATCCGAAAGAGCAGATGATCCAAACCAATTGTTTGCCTGCACGAGTGGAGAAATCCCAGAAGTCGCGGTCACCATAATCATAGCTTGCCCCGCAAACGCTGAACCAACCGAATGCAATCAGAATCAAGTAAACACAGATTGTTACCCAATCCAGTGATTTCCATATACTATCTCTCCTCGTCACCATACATTATCACACGATTACTCATTTCTTCCGCTCTTTCCTCACTGGCAGGCGAAAGTTTTCCATTCAAATACTGTTCCATCATTAAAGCACCATAAGGTACTCCGTAGGTTGCCCCCCAACCACCATTCTCCACATAAACAGCAATAGCGATCTTCGGCTTGTCCATTGGGGCAAAACCTATAAATGCAGAGTGGTCATGTCCGCGATTCTGTGCCGTACCCGTCTTCCCACAGACTTCTACCCCCGGCAGGATCGCCCCGGCTATACGGCAAGTAGCACTTCCGGTAACTCCCGTAACGGCAGCCCGCATACCTTCTACAATTTCTTCATAATAAGAGCGGTCAATAGAAGTGTAACGACGTTCCCGGTAGGTACTATCCAATTCTGCATCCTGAATATCCTTCACGATATGCGGAGTCACAAAATAACCACGATTGGCAATGGTAGCTGCTAAATTTGCCATTTGCAAAGGTGTACTTAAAACTTCACCCTGACCGATAGAAATACTGATTACCGTCAATCCATTCCATGATCCACGATAGGCCTTATCATAAACACCTGCATTTGGAATAAATCCGCGTTTCTCACCCGGCAAATCCGTTCCCAGCTTATAACCAAATCCTTGAGAAACCATGTGATCTTTCCATACAGTAAGTGCATTCTGCGGCGAACCGTATTTCTTATCACCAAACATGCGATAAAGCCCCCAACAGAAATAAGCATTACACGAAGTGGCAATTGCCGGTATCAACGGAAGTGGAGATCCATGTCCGTGACATCCCACACGCAGGCCTCCATAAATAAATCCATGAGAACAGGGAAACGATGTGGACGGCTGTATGATACCTTCTTGTAAGAATGTCAGCGCCTGGGCTGTTTTGAAAGTAGATCCCGGAGGATAAACACCCATAATCGCACGGTTCAACAACGGCTTCTGTTTATCTTTCTGCAACATATTATGGTTTTTCCCACGCTGACGTCCGATCATCAGATGCGGATCAAAATTAGGTGCCGATACCAGACATAAAATCTCCCCCGTTTCCGGCTCAATAGCCACAATAGCACCGATTTTATTCTTCATCAGACGCTCACCCAACATCTGCAAATCAATATCCAATCCCAATTTCAGGTTCTTTCCCGGTATCGATGGCCGATCCAGTTTACCATCCATATAATGCCCCTGAATACGCCCGTGCGCATCACGAAGCAAAACCTCTACCCCCTTTTCACCACGCAGGTATTTCTCATAAGACTTCTCTATACCTTGCTTACCTACATAATCACCACGGATATAATAATCATCAGCCTCAATATCTCTCATTGAAACTTCACCGATATCCCCCAAAGCATGCCCGGCAGCATTATAGGTATATTGCCGGATAGTACGCCTCTGAATATAAAAACCCGGAAATTTGAAAAGCTTTTCCTGGAATACACCGCACTCTTCCGCTGAGAGTTGCGTCATAAACACTTGATGCGTATATCTGGAATAACCGGGATTCATCCAACGGTTCTTCACATCTTTCATTCGCTTCAGCAACTGCTCTTTCGTAATATTCAGTGTGCGGCAAAAATCGAGAGTATCCAGTTCCGTCACCTCTCGCGGCACGAATGTGATGTCATAAGCAGGTTGATTGAACACCAGCAACTTTCCATTACGGTCATAAATCGCACCGCGTGAAGGATACTGGATTTTATTGAGGAAAGCGTTACTATCTGCGTTCTTCTTGTAAGTATCAGTCATGATCTGCAACACAAAAAGACGCATGATATAAATGATAACAATCACAATTGCTACCCCACCTATCACTAATTTCCGCTTTTCGAGTGTATAATCTTTTGCCATCTTACTTCTTCTTCACTCCTTCTATAGCCATGATACAGGTTACAGTCAGCAACGCACTTGCCACAATTCTCAGCAGCAACGTTCCGATATGGGCGAACGAAAAGAACTCTATGGTAAGTAATATTGCATGATGAATAAAAACGCTAACAATCAAATACTTCAGGAAAGGAACAATCCCCATCGACTTAACCGAAGGAACTATATTTTCAAGCGTATCCCGCGGTACAAACAGACGTAGGAAAGTAGGGCGTAAGAAAGCCAGAGCCACCGTAGCCGCAGCATTCATACCCGGTGTATCCGAGAAGATATCCACCGTCAATCCCAGGAAAAACGCCCACAGCATCAAAGCATTCCGCGGCGTTTCCGACTCGAATTTCAGTATGAGATAGATATATAGAAAAGGAGTGGCATATCCGGCAATATGCACATTATTCAATATCAGTACCTGCAATAGTACCAAACCGATAAACCAACCTATTTTATGCAGATAATTGAGAACCAATTTGATTTACAATTTTACAATTTACGATTTACGATTGAGGTTACTCCCCTATCATTTATCACTCCTATCACCTTATCACTCTATCACTTCTCCTCTTCCTTCTCCAGCGCTTTCTGCTCCTCTTGTCCGGTACGGGCAATTACCCGCACATTGCTCACCTTACCGAAATCCGTAGCCAGTTTTATCTTCAACAGATAAGAGAGACCGTCGTGAGAATCGGACATATCATCCACCGTTCCCACCATGACTCCTGCCGGAAATACTGTGGAATAGCCGCTTGTCACCACCGTATCACCCAAGTTGAACTCTGCATGGCGAGGTAAATCCTTCAGATATGCAAAGCGAGAATCTCCATATTCCCACTTCAAATAGCCAAAATACTCGCTGCCTACAATCTTACAACTGATGCTCGATTTACTGTTCAGCAACGGAATAACGGTAGAGTAATGCGGAGAAGTTTTATAGACAATGCCCACTACTCCATTAGCATCTACCACGCCCATTTCCGGACGGATACCTGCAGACGAGCCTTCATCAAGTGTAATATAGTTATCCACCCGGTTCAAACTGTTTTTGATGACATTCGCCTTGAATATTTGGTATTCTTCCGGTTCAAGCCGTTCCAGACTATAGAGCCGCACAGAGTCCATTCCTTTATTATTCAATGTTTTCTCCAGGAATGCCACTCGTTGCTCCAGCCACATATTACGGTCGAGCAAGTCCTCATTGACAGATTTCAGATGGAAATAAGAAGTTATAGTTCCCGAAACATCGTAAACTTTCCCCGCCACACTATTGGCCGATGTGAAAAACACACTCTGCTGATAGTAATTGAAGCGGAACAATAAAACAAAACTGGCTGCCTCTAACAGTAGAAAGAGGAACCAGTAGTTGTATTTAATAAGAAAGTTCAGTAAATTTCGCATATGCCTTTATTACCGCATCAAGAATGAGAAACGATCCACATTCTTCAGCGCCACACCCGTACCTTTGGCAACAGCGTGCAGGGGATCTTCGGCAATGTGGAACGGAATGTTTATCTTATCAGTTAAACGCTTATCGAGTCCACGGAGCAATGCACCACCACCTGCCAGATAAATACCGTTGTGCACGATATCGGCATACAATTCGGGAGGCGTATTTTCCAATGCATTCAAGATAGCTGTTTCAATCTTTGAAATTGATTTCTCCAGACAGTGCGCTACTTCCTGGTAGCATACAGGCACTTCCATAGGCAGAGCCGTGATACGGTTCGGACCATGAACGATATAATCTTCCGGAGCATCCTCACCCAGTTCGGTCAAGGCAGCACCTACATTGATTTTAATACGCTCGGCCATACGCTCGCTGACCTTCACATTGTGTTGACGGCTCATATACTCCTGAATATCAGCAGTCAAGTCATCACCCGCAATGCGAATGGAGTTGTTGGCTACAATACCACCCAAGGAGATAACGGCAATTTCCGTAGAACCACCACCTATATCCACAATCATATTTCCTTCCGGAGCCTCCACATCAATACCGATACCGATAGCAGCAGCCATAGGTTCGAAAATCAGGTAGACGTCACGTCCGCCGGCATGTTCGGCAGAGTCGCGCACGGCACGCAGCTCCACTTCAGTACTACCTGAGGGGACACCGATAACCATACGGAGCGAAGGAGAAAACAGACGGTTACGATTATTCACCATCTTTATCAAACCGCGTATCATCTGCTCGCAAGCATAGAAGTCGGCAATTACACCGTCACGAAGCGGACGGATGGTACGTATGTTTTCGTGGGTCTTTTCGTGCATCATCTTTGCCTTATCACCCACGGCAATCATCTTATCGGTGCGACGGTCGAGAGCTACCACCGAAGGCTCATCCACCACAATCTTACCATTGGTTGTGATAATGGTATTGGCGGTACCAAGGTCCATCGCTATTTCTTGCGTAAAAGAGAATAATCCCATGTTGTTAATTATGAATTATAAATTATGAATTATGAAGATGACAGCATGCTCGGCGCAACTAACTCATCATTCATAATTCATCATTAATATTAGTGTTTGAAATGACGAATTCCTGTGGTCACCATCGCGATGCCATGTTCGTTGCAATAGTCGAACGAAAGCTGATCCTTGATGGAACCACCCGGTTGAATAACTGCGGTCACACCTTCATTTCCGGCAATCTCCACGCAATCGGGGAAGGGGAAAAAAGCGTCGGATGCCATCACGGCACCTTTCAGGTCGAAGCCGAAGTTCTTAGCTTTTTCGATAGCCTGCTTCAAAGCATCCACACGTGAAGTCTGTCCCACACCGCTTGCCAGCAATTGCTTGCCTTTAGCCAGTACGATAGCGTTGGACTTGCTGTTCTTCACAATCTTGTTAGCAAAGAGCATGTCTTCTATTTCCTGTGCGGTAGGTGTTTTCGTGGTTGCAGTTTTCAAATCTTCAGGCTTCTCGATGTTCAGGTCGCGGTCCTGTACCAATACACCATTCAGGAGAGAACGGAACTGCTTCTTAGGCAGTGAGGCAGGCTTGCGAACCAGAATAATACGGTTTTTCTTCTGTCCCAGGATTTCCAATGCGTCTACATCGTAATCAGGGGCAATAATTACTTCAAAGAAGATTTTATTGATTTCCTCAGCAGCCTCCTTATCGACCACTCCGTTTGTGATGAGCACACCACCAAAAGCAGAAACAGGATCGCCGGCCAATGCATCGTTCCATGCTTCGAGCACCGTGGGACGTGAAGCCAGACCGCAAGCATTGTTATGCTTCAATACGGCAAACGTAGTCTCTTCAAATTCATCGATCAAGTCAACGGCTGCATTGATATCGAGCAGATTGTTGTAAGAGATCTCCTTTCCGTGAATCTGGTCGAACATAGCTTCCAGATTTCCGTAGAAGTAACCCTTCTGGTGCGGGTTCTCGCCGTAGCGCAAAGACTTCTGATTATTGGCAGAGCAACGGAACGCAGAACCTTCTTCGCCATCGAAGTAGTTGAAGATGGCTGAATCGTAATGGGAAGAAACGGAAAACGCCTCTTTGGCAAACCAACGACGTTCTTCCAGCGAAGTGGTAGCTCCATGTTCCATCAACATATCGCGGAACGGCTGGTATTGTGCCTGAGAAGCAATGATAACCACATCATTGTAATTCTTGGCAGCAGCACGGATCAGTGAGATACCGCCTATATCTATTTTCTCGATGATAGTCGGCTCGTCGGCACCGGAAGCTACGGTAGCTTCAAACGGATACAAATCGACGATAACGAGGTCTATTTCGGGAATTTCATATTTTTCTATCTGTTGCATATCCTGTTCCAGTCCGCGACGGCAGAGAATACCACCGAACACTTTCGGATGCAGGGTCTTCACACGTCCACCCAGAATAGAGGGATACGTGGTCAAGTCTTCCACTGCTTTACAGGGATAACCCAGTGATTCTATAAACTGACGAGTTCCGCCTGTTGACAGAAACTCAACTCCTTCTTCATGCAGTTTGGTGATGATTTCATCCAAACCTTCCTTATGATAAACCGATACTAAAGCGGTTTTAATTCTTTTTGTTTCAGACATGGAATTGCGTATATAAGTATTTGATGTGCAAAGGTACTAAAAATGTTTATTTGCACACATACTCAAACACAATAAATTAGGTATAATTAAAAAAGGCAGCAATCCTATTTAGGATTTACTGCCTTTCTCTTTCTTTTTTGCTAAACGGAGAAGTAACCACTCCACTGTGCCAGAGTTGTGCCACGGCCTTGGCACAGTTTTGCCATCACCTTGGCAAGACTATGCCATGCTCATGGCACAACTGTGCCAAAGCGATGGCAAGACTTACCAAATAGAGACACGTTCTGCCACCGGTACGTACATCGGATCTTTCTCTGTAATGCCGAATGCCTCATACCATGCTGCAATGTGCGGCAATGCAGCGTCTACACGCCATTTGCCCAAAGAGTGCACGTCGATCTTCGTCAATTGCAGGATGGCTTCGGGACGAGTATTGTTAGCCCAAACATTGGCATAAGCCAGGAAGAAACGCTGTTCGGGAGTGAAACCGTCCTTTACTTCCAGCGGAGCGGCAGCGGTAGCCTTCTTGAATGCCTGGTAAGATACTTGCAAACCTCCGTGGTCGGCAATGTTCTCACCCAGTGTCATACGACCGTTGGCATGTACCCCCGGTGCAACTTCGATGCTGTCAAAGAAAGCAACCATTACATCGGCACGTTTCTCGAAGTTCTTGGCATCTTCTTCCGTCCACCAATCTTTCAGATTACCGTCTTTGTCGTACTGACGCCCCTGGTCGTCGAAGCCGTGTGTCATCTCATGACCGATTACAACACCGATTGCACCGTAATTGAAGGCGTCGTCAGCATTCATATCGAAGAATGGATATTGCAGGATACCGGCAGGGAAACAGATTTCGTTCGTTGTCGGGTTGTAATAAGCGTTTACGGTTTGCGGAGTCATCAACCACTCGTCTTTGTCCACCGGTTTACCGGCTTTGGCAACCATTTCGGCATATCCCCAAAGATTGGCACGTTTGATGTTGTTCCAATATGAATCGTCTTTGATCTCCAAGGTAGAGTAGTCTTTCCATTTATCAGGATAACCGATCTTCACGTGGAAAGTGGCCAGTTTCTCCTGTGCTTTCTTCTTGGTTTCGTCGCTCATCCAGGCAAGGTTGTTGATGCGTTCGCCCAAGCTGGTCTGAAGGTTCTTCACCAAAGATATCATACGTTCCTTGGCAGCAGCAGGGAAGTATTTCTCTACATACATCTGTCCTACGGCTTCACCCAGTGCGGAACTTACCACAGAAACGGCAGTCTTCCAACGGGGTTGCATTTCCTGCGTTCCGGACATGGTACGTTCGTAGAAGTCGAAATTCTGTTGAGCCATCTCATCATTCAAATAACCGGCAGCTGAATCAATCAGTTTCCATTGCAGATAAAGAGCTTGCTGATCGACGGGTAAGGTATTCAGGATGTTGGCAGCTTCAGCAACCGAAGCGGGTTGGCCGACAATGATCTCCTTCACATCTGTCAGGCCAAGACCTGAAAGGTAAGCGTCCCAGTTGAAAGTAGGATAATTCTTCTTCACCTCTTCCATGCTCATCTTATTGTAGTTAGCATGCGGGTCACGCAGTTCGGTACGAGAACGGAAAGCTTTAGCAAGACGGGTTTCCACGTCCATAACCACTTCCATACCTTTCTTGGCAGTAGCCTCATCGAAACCTGCCAACTGATACATTTTCTGTACATGAGTACGGAAGGCATCACGGATAGCGGTAGTAGAAGGATCAGTAGCCAGATAGTAATCGCGTTCGCCCATGCTCAAGCCGCTTTGATAAAGCTGCACGGCGTTCTCGTTACTGTTCATTTCGTCAGCAGCCACATAAAGGCCGAGGTAAGCACCGATGCCCTGTTTGCGCAGATCGGCGAGCAAAGCATAAACAGCTTCTTTATCTTTCAGGGAAGCAATCTGTTCCAGATCGGCTTTGATAGGAGCAACACCTTCCTTATTCAGCTTCACGCTGTCCATGACAATCTTGTAGAGGTCGCCTACCTTTTGCGCTACACTGCCTGCTTCGTGCTGAGTGGCAGCCAGTTCTTCAATCAGACCTTGTATCTGCTTACGATTATTCTCGGCAAGTTCTGTAAAAGAACCGTACTGTGAATACTCAGGTGAAAGTGGATGGCTTTCAATCCAACCGCCACAGGCGTACTGATAAAAACTACTCCCCGGAAGGGCAGTTGTGTCAAGATTGGCAAGCTGGATACCGGCTGTCATTTCAGCTTTCTGCTTGCCCGTACCACATCCCACCATCATAAGGCAAGCTGCGGCTAAAGGTAAATAATGAGTTACTTTCATAAGATATAAATAATATTTAAGTGATAGCGTGATAAAGTGATAAGGGGAAGGTATTCACCATATCGTTTTATTGTTCTCGCTTGGCTTCTTCCAGTTCGGTAGAGACGGCATCCCACTCTTCCATCACAGAGTCGAGCTGTTGCTTCAGTTTCTGATGCTGCTCGTAAAGGGCCATATCCGAAGCTCCCTCAGGAGTTGCCATTCGGGCTTCGAGAATGGCGATGGCAGACTCGGTCTGTTCAATCTCCGATTCACAGTCAGCAACGCGACGTTCTAGTTTTTTGAGCTTCTTGTTCAGTTCCTTCTGTTCTTCGTAGGAAAGCTTGGCACCGGAAGATTGAGTGGCGGTATCCGTATTCTCTCTTCCACCGGAAGGTGAGGTAGAAAGTGCGGGTGCTTTCTGTAATTCGTTCAGGTGTTCTATCTGCTTCTTTTGCAGGAAGTCGTAGATGCCACCGAGGTGTTCTTTCACAATTCCACCACCGAACTCATATACTTTAGTCGCAAGTCCGTCCAGGAAATCACGGTCGTGGCTTACTAAAATGACTGTACCGTCAAATTCGCGGATGGCATCTTTCAGCACATCCTTCGAACGCATATCAAGATGGTTGGTCGGTTCGTCCAGTATCAGGAAGTTCACGGGTTCCAGCAGGAGTTTGATCATTGCGAGGCGGGTACGCTCTCCACCGGACAACACTTTCACTTTCTTATCAGAAGCTTCACCGCCGAACATAAAGGCACCGAGGATATCACGTATCTTCGTGCGGATATCGCCTACGGCTACGCGGTCGATGGTATCAAATACAGTCAGGCTTTCATCCAAGAGTTGTGCCTGGTTCTGAGCGAAGTAACCGATCTGTACATTATGACCGAGGGTGAGCTTACCGGTATAGTCGGTGATTTCTCCCATGATACACTTTACCAGGGTGGATTTACCTTCACCGTTCTTACCTACGAACGCCACTTTCTCACCACGGTTTATGGTCAGGTTGACATCGTGGAAGATGACATGGTCGCCATAGGCCTTCCGGACATCCTCACAGATGACAGGGTAACTTCCGCTACGGCTGCTGCAAGCAAACTTCAGGCGCAATGCAGAGTTGTCTTCCTCGTCTACCTCGATGCGTTCTATCTTTTCCAGTTGTTTGATGCGGCTCTGCACCTGCACGGCTTTCGTGGCTTTATAGCGGAAGCGCTCGATAAAGGCTTCCGTATCTTCTATCTGTTTTTGCTGATTCTCATAGGCACGGAGTTGCTGTTCACGACGTTCCTTCCGCAGTACGACAAATTCGTCATACTTCACTTTGTAGTCGTAAATCTGTCCGCAAGTAATTTCAATGGTACGTGTGGTGACATTATTGAGAAATGCACGGTCGTGACTCACCAATACCACGGCATTGGCACGTGTGGAAAGGAAATTTTCAAGCCATTGGATACTCTCAATATCCAGGTGGTTGGTAGGTTCGTCGAGCAACAGCACATCGGGACGGCGAAGCAGGAGTTTGGCAAGCTCGATACGCATACGCCAACCACCGGAAAACTCACTGGTGGAGCGGTCGAAGTCTTCGCGGCTAAAACCTAAACCTTGCAGGGTTCGTTCTATTTCAGCACGGAAGTTGGTGCCGCCCATCATCAGGAAACGTTCGTTCTCATGAGTGAAACGGTCGATGAGTTTATGGTATTCTTCGCTGTCATAATCGGTGCGTTCGGCAAGTTGCCGGTTCATGCGTTCGATGTCTGCTTGCATTTCGAAGATGTGTTCGAAAGCCAGTTCCGCCTCTTGCATCACGGTACGCTTATCACTGAGAATCATCACCTGTGGCAGGTAACCGATAGTACATTCGCGGGGAATGGCAACGACGCCGGAAGTGGGCTGCTGTAGTCCGGCCAATATCTTGAGCATGGTAGACTTACCCGCACCATTCTTGCCCACCAGGGCGATGTGGTCTTTTTTGTTGATTACGTAAGAGACGTCTTCGAACAGAGGGGTTGCATTAAATTCTACCTTCAGTCCTTCTACTGATATCATAGTGTCAATGAATTTATCGTTCAGGGCTGCAAAGGTAACGATTTCCTGTGGGATATGACATCGGAAGCCTATATTATTGTAACTCGTTGGCGGAATTCATTCACTTCTATACGGTAATGAACAAAATGTGATAAGGTGGTAGGGTGATAAAGTGATAGCGGGATAACGCTCTGTGGTATATAGTGCAGCTACCTTATCGCCCTATCACCTTACCACCTTATCACTCTTGTATTCTTTTCTTTTCCGGTATGCACCAACTTATTCTTCTACTTTCAGCGGCAAGGTGATTGTAAAGCATGTACCCTTTCCGGGTGTGGACGTCACTTCGATCTTGCCTTCAAAACGTTTAACGATTGTTTTGCAAATGGACAGCCCCAGGCCCGTGCCTTGCTTGAAAGAGTCTCCTTTGTAAAAACGGTCAAAAATATGTTCAAGCACTTCTCTTGACATACCTGTTCCGGTATCTTCCACAAATATATTTACATACCCGGAAGCGGCCGGTCGGTATCCGATACGAATATTTCCTTCGGAAGTAAACTTTATCGCATTGTTCACCAGATTGTTTATCACCTGGCTCAACCGGGCGGGATCGGTATAAACAGTCACCTCCTGTCCGGGAAGGTCCAGCAGCAGTTCCACTCCTTCGCGCATATTTATCCTTTGCGCACTGCCTATCTCATTCAATACCCGATGGAGGGAAACACTGCAAAAACTAAATTCCATGGTGTTTGACTCTATCTTGGAAAGGTCCAAGATATCGGAGATCAAGACCATCAACAGCCGGCTGTTCTTTTCAATCAGAGAGGTAAATTCGATGATATCTTCTTTGGTCAAGTCCGATTCGCCATAAGCCAGCAGAGAAGAAAAACCTACGATAGCATTGAGTGGCGTACGTATTTCGTGACTCATATTGGCAAGAAAGATACTTTTTAGTTCGTCACTGCGCCGGGCTTTGCGCAAGGCTTCATTCAGCCTTTCTTCGGTATCCTTATATTTCTGGGTACTCATGCAGATGCCGACAACGCGGAAAGGGGTTTCTTTCAACTGCCCGACGTAGGTGGACTGGGCTTCGAACCACTCCCAACTGCCGTCGTCACGGCGAAGACGGTATTCCACGGGGGCTTCATACAGACTGCCATCCAGTTGGAGGGTCAAAGCGTCAAATACCGACTGACGGTCATCGGGATGCATCAAATAAGCAAATTCTTCAGGAGTAAGAGTATAATCTCTTGTGGGAATACCCAAATATTCGAAGTAGCGGGGATCGATAATCATAAGGTTACGCTCCATGTCGTAAGACCATTGGAATATCTGCGTGCGGCTCAGGGCGATGTTCAGCAGATGTTTTCGGGTACTTTCTTCCAGCACGTTGCGGTAGTAAAGTACGATTCTTACCAGCCGGTTTTCCTCATATATGCCCATCAGAGCACCTTGTATAAGAAAACTAATATGTCTCTTTGGTTCAAGCATGAAGCAATTGGAAGACAAGTGGATAATGCTCTGACGGCCTTCATGCAGATCCTGTAGGTAACGGGGCAGGACGTTCTCTCGGTCCTGCACCACTTCTAGCATGTCGACGACGGGCTTTCCAATGATGTCCGCATCCTGTTGAAGTTCATCACTCATCTGCTTGTTCATACGCCAGATGCGGTCTTCAAGATCGATCATGACAATGCTTACGGGCCATACATCGAACAATTGTTCGGCAATGGCGTTCACTATCCGTACTTCCTGAGGTATATCGGGGTTCATAGGATTATGTTTATCGTGTAGGGTGACAAAGGTCGGGCATAAACAGGTAGTTGGCAAACAAACCGGAAGAAATCAATATTCCATTTTGGCACAGATATATTCCATCGTTCACACCTTTACATCTTTTAACGGGACAGAAAGAGATAAAGAGTCGGATTTAACGGTTATTCCTGTTGATTATATACCGATATCTTTCAATTTTGCATACCTAAAAGGAAAGAGATGAGCATAAGTAAATTCAATATACATGCAGGCTTCACTGCTTACAAGTGTATCACAGTTCATAAGTTGGAACCTTTATTGGAGAAATCCTATAAGACAGAGGGAGGGATTTTTGTCCTCTGCAGCAAAGGTTCCCTGAAAACAATCATCAATCATACCGAATACCGGATTCGGGCGAATGAGTTGATAGCGCTTCCGCCAGAGAGTTTCGTACAGTTGCTGGCAGCGTCGGATGATGTGGAGATCCATACTGTCATGTTTTCACAACAACTGATCCAGAACGCGGGGATGGGTAAGAATATGATGGATAAGTTCCACATCATCGGCAAGCACTATGTTTTCCCGCTGTCGGAGGTGGCTTCCATGCTATATGCGGAAATGTTTACGTTTCTATCGCACCTTTATAAAGAGATAGGGGAGAATTTGAGTGAAGCTATGTCCCAGTCGTTCCTGAGCCTGATGTTACAGGGGGTGTCCGAGCTTTGTCCGGAACAGGCGAAGCTGATAGAAACGCCGGGTAGCAGGCATTTCCAGCAGTACCGGATTTTTGTCAGACTGGTACATGCAGACTATGCCCGGGAGCATCAGGTGGCGCATTATGCTAGGAAGATGAATATGCAGCCATCAGCCCTTTGCCGGCTTGTCAAGAAAGAGTCGGGGCATACGGCAATGGAAATTATCAATCAGACACTCATCATGGATGCCAAGACACAACTGCGCACGGAGAATACACCGGTGAAGGATATTGCACTGGGTCTGGGGTTCAATAATGCAGCTTTCTTCAATAAGTTTTTTAAGAAACATACGGGGGTGACGCCGCAGATGTTTCGGAATTCGATGAGATAGCGGGGATACAGAAAAAGAACGTATATCTCCACATTCCCAGCAAGCGAAGATATTTATTTCATCTTTCGCTGCTTTGCCTTACGAAGCAGACGTCGGGCAGGAATGGCTTTTATTTCACCATCAGGTGTACCCACTATCACAGTTTCGTTCCGCTGTGCTTTTTTCTCAAGCATGCGTTGCTCGGCCAGTGCCAACCCATAGTGCAATTTCTCGCTTAATTCCTTCCACTCATCGTTTGACATAACTTTCTATGGTTTTAAAGAGTTCTACTTCATACATCCGTGTCGGAAGAGTAGGACCGCCTTCAGCAACAATAACGCGGTTCTCCTTCAGCATATTCTTAGTAAGAATTTAGAGTTGCTAACATTTTCACCGCAGCAGCTGCGACAAAGATAAAGAAACTCCCCCAACTCATGCACCACAAGCCATTATTTTTCAATTCCTCTCTGTCCTGTCCGGAGAAACAAGTATACAGAAAAGTGTCCCTATCGCAAACCTTTTATGCTGCAAACGAGTTAAATAAGAAGTTATAGAGACTTTTTACGAAAAATACAACTACGTGCATTTGATAATAATCCCTATGTTTGCATCATGAAAAAGTTACTGCTGACTCTGTTCGCCTTCCTGATAGCCATTGATGTGGCTTATCCGCAACTCGCCATTCGCCACCGGTTAGCCACTCCAAAACCTGCCGACTCGCTCGATATAGACTATTACTCCCACAAAAGGGGGCTTCAGGCGGGCACCATGGTCTTCGGCATCAATATGGGAGTCTGGGCTTTCGACCGCTATATCCGTAAGGCTGACTTTGCCTACATCAATGGGCGTACCATCAAGGACAACCTCAAGCATGGTTTCGTGTGGGACAATGACGCCATGGCTACCAATATGTTCATGCACCCCTACCACGGTAGCCTGTACTTCAGCTCAGCCCGATCCAACGGATACAATTTCTGGCAGTCCGGGCTCTTTGCCTTCGGCGGCAGCTTCATGTGGGAGATGTTTATGGAAAACGAGTACCCCTCTACCAACGACATCATTGCCACCCCCATTGGTGGTATGGCCCTAGGCGAAGTGACCTACAGGGTTTCCGACCTCATCCTCGACGACCGGAAAATCGGCTGGTCACGCTTTGGACTAGAGTTTGCCGGGTTCCTAGTGTCCCCCATGCGCGGCTTGACCCGTATTATCAACGGAGATGCCTGGAAGCGACGTTCCACTTCGGGCAAACAATTCGGGGTACCTGATGTAAGTGTGGATGTATCTCTGGGCATACGTACCCTAGAACTGAAAGACGAGATTCTGGACAAAGGTGTGGGTCTGGCCTCCGAAATCAACGTCGAATACGGCGACCGCTTCGATGCGGAAGATACCAAACCCTATGACTATTTCTCCATCCAGGCGACCCTGAACTGGCAGAAAGATCAACCGGTCCTGGGACAGATAAACATCATTGGCCGACTGGTAGCCAAAGAGTTAGTGAACAATGAGAAGCACTACCTCAGCCTTGGGCTGTACCAGCACTTCGATTACTACGATTCGGACACGATATCAGCAGTATCGGCAAAAGTACCTTATAAATTCTGTACACCCGCTTCTGTGGGCGGCGGCCTCATCTACAAAAGAAACCTCAAACGAAATTGGGGAATAGACGGTTACGCCTACCTCAACGCCATCCTTCTGGGAGGTGCCCTCAGCGACTATTATCAAGTGGACGAACGCATCTACAACCTGGCCAGCGGCTACAGCAGCAAGCTCAACTTTAACTTTACCTACAAGGACCGTCTTGCCATATCCACCATCTACGAAGTCTACCACATGTTCACCTGGAAAGGGTATCCCCAAGACATCAACTGGGACGAAGTGGAACCGAAGACACTCAATGCACAGGGCGACCGTTCGAGGGCCATTCTCCATGCAGTCGGCCTCCGGCTGGACCTGAAATTGCGGAAGCAACTGTACCTCACCAGCACATTTATGAACTACACCCGCGATACCAAATACAGGTATCACGCCAATGTCTTTTCCAATACTTCGGAAGGGCGTATTATGCTGACTTATAAATATTGATAGAGAGGCATCACCATTGCCTTACTCATATATTTTCCATTCCCACATCCCCGCATCTCCCCGCAGAATATGTAAGCGGAGATAACGTGCCTCGCCAATACCCTTAGCCACATGGGGAGACCGTGCCTGAAGTTTCTTTTCTTCGGCACACACCTGCCAATGCTTGCCATCGACAGACTTTTCCAGTCTCCATGTATGCCCTTCTGTGGGCTTGGTGAAATAGAACTGGCATTCGCCAACGTTGCGCATCTCTTTCAAATCCACCGTAATGTACGGACTGCTATCCGTGACGGCAGCCATCCAGCGGGTTCCGTTCGATTCATCGCCTACATGGGCAGCCTGATAAGTATGTGTACGGGTATATTTCTTCACCGAGGCTTTCTCCGGCAGAGGATCATTCGGTTGTGTCTCGATGTCTACCACCGCCGTACGGGGAGCTTTCTCACTGGAAGCCCGGAAGTCAGCCTGCAACGCCAAGTTCCGGCGTGTCTCCTGAGGCGCGGACAGATAGCCTACGCCACGCATATCGGGCACTAAGGTCTTGATGGTTCCATCTTCATTAAATTCCATCCGGTTGGCATATACCTGGCGGGTAGTTCCACCATCGCCATATTCCAAATAGAGAAAGATGTATTCATCCGTCTTTTCGTCATAGAAGATATTCCCGTGACCGGGTCCCCAAACCTGGTTTTCGGGAGCGGAGAAAAGGAAGATATCATTACCTTCCGGCTTGACGAAGCCACTAAGCGGAGATTCACGGCTCATCATATAAGCATTGACATAGTTCTGATTTCCACTCAACGTATATACATAATAATAGATACCTTTCCGCTTAAACATCAACGGACCCTCGGAATATCCCTGACGGGCAGTCTGCATAGTCAGCGGCTCACCTTCTATATGAAGCCTGTCCGCAGAAAGACGGGCAGCCAACCGACGGCGCCAGAAGAGATAACCATTGCCATCGTCATCTATAAAAGGTTCCCCGTCAATGTCATTTACGATAAACGGACTATCCACACCTTCCACTCCCGGAGCAAAAAGCCCGTTACCTTCAGCAAAACGAAAAGGACCGTCCGGACGATCAGCTATCATGACATACGTACCCATCTTTTCATCCGGTTTCACAAAGGTGACGTAGAGGTAGTAAGTACCGTTCTGCTCAATCACCTTTCCGGGAGCCCAATAACGGAAATAACCAGTTTTCTTCTCTCCTTTGTCATTCACCCAATCATAGCCTTTCGCCCAGTCGAAGCCCTGGATGTGCGAGCCTTCGAAGCTCCAGTTCACAAAATCTTTCGACTTCCACACTACCGGCGTTCCGGCACGACCGAGACCATAGTCCAGGTCAGTAGTAGCATAGAGGTAGTAGGTATCGCCAAACTTAGAAAGTGAAGGGTCAGCCAGATTATCGGGAATCAGAGGATTATAATTACGATTTGCTATCAAAGTTTCCACAACGGAAGCATCCACAGCAAAAGCCGTCCCATGACGGATGCCACGGGGGAATGAAACCAGATCGGACACATCTTCCCAAGTCTCGCCATGATCCAGTGAACGGACTGCACCGTAACGGTGGTCACGGTATTTATCGAAATAAACATAGAGTGTATCACCCACAAACAAGGGGGCAGGTCCTTCTGCCCAATAGTTTCCGGTGATAGAAGGAGAAACTTTAGTGGGGAATCCTTTCGACAAATTTCTGGTACGGGTAATGCGGAGATTTTTCTCCGGCGGATTGGAGTTTTCATTCTTCACCACCATAATCAGGTCCTCATTCTTCGGGTCTTTCACGATGGCAGCATCAATGACACTGAAATCGGGATTGAAAAACATTTTGGTCTTCGAGAAGGTCTGGAAATCTTTCGTAGTTACGTAGTACATGCGATGATTCAACCCTTTCTCACTCTCACTGGTTGCTACTTCTTTATGACGGCCGGGAATGGTAGTTGCCCAGAATATATAATATGTCTGCGACGGTTCATTGTAGAAAAGTTCGGGCGCCCAGCAATTGTGGGCAGTCGGTTCGTGCATCATGACGGGGATGACTCGCTGCTCGCTCCAATGAATCAGATCGCGGGAAGAGGCATAACCGATAATCCGGTCGGTCCAACTGGAAGTCCAGACCATGTGAAAGGTGCCGTCGGGTGCCTGGCAAATACTCGGATCACGCATCAGTTTATCTTTCCCCACGACAGGGAGCAGGTATGACTTGCCACCATTCAGGGCGGTCCAGTTCAGGCCATCGTAACTATAAGCCAGATGCAGTCCGTCTCTGCTGTCATTGATGAAATAAGAAAAAAGGTAAGCCGTTCCATTGGCACAAGTGGTCATCAGGGTGCCGAAGCATAAAGCCAACCAGATAAGTACAGTTTTCATGGTTTATTCAAGATTAATAATTTCATTGCCTACAAAGATATAGCATCTCCGGAACATACCGAAACGAAAAAGACTGGAGAAATGAACCGAAACCTGTAATATTGTGTAAAATTCAGTTGTCCAATCAGAAGAATTCCTCTACCTTTACACCGGTACATCAAATATTATAGATTATGAAAGGAGAGCGTAACGCACAGGTATATCAAGTAGGGCCTCATCTATTCGGTACTTCCTCCACCATTCCACACTGGAAAACGGAAGAGTTGATTCCCTCCCTGAAACCTTTCCTGTTATCTTTAGATACATACAAAGAGAAAGAACTCAAAATAGCATTTTCACTTGCCATCCAGCCGGAGAGTGAAACCCAAGAAGAAGACCATGCAAAATATCGCTCACTCATCGAGTTCGAATGGGAAAGTGCCACGTGCAGGATCAGCGTGATCCCGGATACGGACTCTTATCTCATTACTATCCTCGCTCCCAACGATCCAAAAGAGTACACAGCTTATTTCTTCTACGGATTTACCAAAGGTATCCTTTTCCTGCACGCAACAGAAGCGGATGCATTTGTGCTCAACAATATCCTAATGATGATTTATGCTTTCAATACAGCTTGTTCCGATACTGTATTAATGCACGCTTCCGTCATAAAGAAAGATGGAAAGGGATATCTCTTCCAAGGCAAAAGCGGAACGGGAAAGAGTACGCACAGCGGGTTGTGGCTAAAACATATCCCCGGCTGTGAACTGCTGAACGACGATAATCCCATCGTACACTTCAACCGGAAAACAGGGGAAGCCACAGTTTACGGTTCACCCTGGAGCGGAAAGACGCCTTGCTACAAGAATGATTCTGTTCCTGTAGGGGCATTTGTACGATTGGAACAGGCGCCGATGAATGAGATTCAGCGGGAGAGTCCGGCACGGGCATTCGCATCGCTATTGCCGTCGTGCTCTAATCTGAAGGAAGTGAGAGAATTGAATAATGGTGTCATCGAGACAGTGAAATATCTTGCGGCCCATACTCCGGTGTATTTTCTGAAATGCTTGCCGGACAGGGAGGCGGCGGAGGTTTGTTTTAATACAATTAAGCAACAAGCTACAAGCTAAACCAACATTATGATAGATAACGGACGAAAAAGAATCATCCCCAACGAGGTACTGTTACCCGAAGTAGCACGCCTCATCAGCGAAGGACATACCGTAACCCTGACAGTCAGAGGAAATAGTATGAACCCATTTCTTGTGGATCGTCGCGACCGCATTGTTTTAGGTCCTTTTACCGATAACGATCTGCATCTGAATACGGTCGTACTCGCCAGAGATACGAACGGACGTATCGTTTTCCACCGCATCACCCGCCGCAACGGCAAAGAGCTAACACTGCAAGGCGACGGTAATATACGGATAACCGAACAAACGAGCGTAGACGATGTCATGGGAATAATGATTGCCGCCATCCGTAAAGAAAAAGAATATCCGTGCAATGGCCGTATCTGGCAGCGCTATTCTTTCTGGTGGCTGAAACTAACCCCTGTAAGGCGATGGTTACTGGCGATATTCAGAAGAATCAGAAGAGTAACAACCCAATAAGTACGAACTATGAAAATCAAGGACGGATTTACTTTACATCAGATTGGTGACGAATACATCATCATGTACAACGGCACTCAAAATGTGGATTTCAATAACATCATTAGTCTGAACTCTACAGCAGCCCATCTTTGGAAACATGTGGAAGGAATGGATTTCAATGCCGACACCCTTACCGACTTCCTTATGGAAAATTATGAAGTAGACTCTGAAACCGCAAAGCGGGATGCAGAACAACTGATAAAGAATTGGCTGGAAGCCGGAATCATAAAGTAAATGAGTTACAAGCTGATTCATTATGAAGACAAAGCAAATAAAGTACATCTGGGAAGTATCTCGTGGACAACGGGGACGTATTCTCCTCTCCTGCCTCACAGGCATCATTGGGGTAGCGGTCTCTCTTGTCTTTATTTATGCCTCCAAGGTCGTCATCGACATTGCCACAGGCACCGCCATCGGAAGCCTGACCAATGCCGCCATCCTTACCATTGCTTTGTTAATCGCTCAACTTCTGTGTGGAGCCGTCGATACCTGGCTCAGTACCCGTATGCAAGTGGAAACAGGAAATGCACTGCGCCATCGCCTCTTCTCCCGTCTATTACAAAGCCGTTGGAACGAATTGGAACGCTTTCACACCGGCGACATCGTAAACCGGGTGGAACAGGATACTGCTTCCATCGTGGAGTTACTGACCAGCACAATCCCTGCTTTCATAGTTACCATCGTTCAGTTGATAGCCGCATTTGTATTCTTCTGCTTTCTCGATCCGTCCCTGCCCTGGGTAGTGGTAGGTATTCTACCTATCTTCCTATTAGGTAGCCGCTTCTATATGAAACGAATGCGTCGCTACACCCGTGAAATCCGGCAGAGCGACAGCCGCATCCAATCCGTTATACAAGAAAGCCTGCAACACCGCACCGTCATCAAAACCCTGGAACAAGGCGACCGGCATATCGGAAAGCTGGATGACCTGCAAGATGTACTCCGTAGTCAGATATTCGGTCGTACCCGCTTTTCACTCTCTGCACGTATGCTGGTGGCATTTGCGTTCTCCGGCGGCTATCTTACAGCATTTCTTTGGGGTGCTGTGCGCCTCAGCACAGGCAGTATCACCTTCGGAACAATGACTGCCTTCCTGCAACTGGTAGGAAAAGTACAACGGCCTGCACTCGATCTTTCACGCCTGCTACCTTCCTTTATCAATGCCCTCACCGCTGTAGAGCGATTGATAGAACTGGAAGAACTTCCCGCTGAAACAAGCGGAGCATCACAACTATTCCTCCAAACCCCGGATTTACAATTGAAAGATGTCACATTCAGTTATTCAACAGGTGACCGCCCTATACTAAATCACTTCTCCTGCAACTTCCCTGCCGGAAGCTGTACTGCCGTATTAGGTGAAACTGGCGCCGGAAAAACCACCCTGATCCGGTTGCTTCTCGCACTCGCTGACCCGCAAGAAGGAAGTATTACCCTTTCACCTGCAAACATAACACAATCTTCACTCTCAACTCTTGAAGTTTCCCCTCAAACCCGTTCCAACTTCGTCTATGTTCCCCAGGGAAACACTCTCTTCAGCGGTACCATTCGTGACAACCTGCTAATGGGTAATCCTCATGCCACTGAAGCCGAAATGCTCCAGGCTCTCCGCACCGCCTGTGCCGACTTCGTCCTCTCTCTACCAGATGGAATAGATGCCAATCTCAATGAACAAGGTGGCGGCCTCAGCGAAGGACAAGCCCAGCGTATCGCCATCGCCCGCACCCTCCTCCGTCCCGGACACATCCTGCTGTTGGATGAAGCCACCTCTGCCCTTGATCCCGAAACGGAACGACAATTAATTAAAAACCTGCGCAGAGACTGCACAGGCAAGACATTCATCTTCATCACACATCATCCGGCAGTAGCCGAGGCTTGCGAAGCTACGATACAACTTTAAAAGATACATTGCCGTGAAATTAAAAAAGGGAATCATCTTACGATAACTCCCTTCTATTTCTAATTCTAAATTTGCTTTCGCAAAGTTCCCGGACTTAGAACAGCTTGGCAGGGTATTCACCTGCATCCACTAAAGCCTGGATTTTATCTACAACGCTTTGGCGATCTTCAGGATAAGTCACGCCAAACCATTTGCTTGTAGTATCAAGAACCTCGCATGTAGCAACACCGTCCTGAATCAATTTATCTACCATCAACGGGATGAAGAATTCACTTTTCAAGTTCTCCATATTCTTCGGATCGCTCAGGAAGCTCTTGAAGAAATCGAAGCTGTATGCAAAGTAATCAGGAGTAAAGCCCCAGAAGTTCATACTTACCGGAGTAGTTTCGGGGGTAGCTGCCCATTCGCCATTATCGTCAATGTATTTCACTTCGCCATCCATACGCTGGATCTTAGTGCGTTCTACAACAGAAGTCAGCAGGTTGTTGGCATCCGTACCGCAAAGACCACGAGATACAGTACCGCTATCGCTTAGTGTATTGCCAATGCGGAAACCTACCATTGAATATACATTCTTTGAACCTTCGGGCAGTGCAGAGAGGAATTTACCCATTACCTGGAAAGAGTCACGACCATAGAAGTCGTCGCAATTAATAACAGCAAACGGTTCCTGAATTACATCAGCACCCATCATTACGGCATGGTTGGTTCCCCAGGGTTTCGTACGACCTTCGGGACAAGTGAAGCCTTCGGGCAGATCGTCGATAGACTGGAACACCAGTTCACACGGGATATGACCTTCATATTTTGAAATAATTTTATCACGGAAGTCTTTCTCAAAATCCTTACGGATTACGAAAACGAGCTTACCAAATCCGGCGTTAATGGCGTCATAAATTGAATAGTCCATAATAGTTTCGCCATTCGGACCCAGTCCGTCCAATTGCTTCAAGCCACCGTAACGGCTGCCCATTCCGGCTGCCAATAAGAATAAAGTTGGTTTCATACTTAGTTATTATTTAAAAAGGTTAGTGTATCCTTGTTTTGATTACGGGGGCAAAATTACAAAAAATAAAGTCAAGAGAGGTAGACAATTGATTCATATTTTAGCTCTATCGTACAAAACTCACCGTTAGAATGGATAGCCGATAGCAAAATGCCATGCCATACCATCTTTAAACTTCGGAATATTATAATATCCCTTTTTTCCTGTATCATACGGATCATGCAGTGCCACACCCCAGTCGAAACGGAATACAAGGAAATCCAGGTCGTAGCGCAGACCGGCACCTGTGCCCAAAGCAACTTGTTTCGGGAAATTCTTCAACGTCAGTTGCCCATTGGGACGGTTTTCATCCTTACGCATCAACCAGACATTACCTGCATCGAGGAAGACAGCTCCGTGCAGATCGCCGAGAATACGGAAACGATATTCCACGTTTGCTTCCATACGGATATCACCCACATGGTTGATATAGGAATACTTTTTCTCTTTATCGGGTGGATAGCCACCGGGGCCGATACTGCGTGCAGAATAGGCACGGATACTGTTGGCACCACCTATGTAGAACTGTTCGGTATATGGTGCAGTCGTCGCATTTCCATAGGACCAGATAAATCCTCCTGCAATACGGGAAGCAATCATCTGGTTCTTATCTATCCTGTAATGATAACGGAACTCCGAATTCAGCTTCAGGAATTGTGCGAAAGGAACTCCCAGCAGTTTCTTATCTTCTTTGCTGAACGACTGTCCGAATGCCTTGTAAACCAAAGAGGTCAGGTTACCGGCAGAGCCGAATGTAGTCTGCCACCAAATGGGGTTACGGACTGTGCGGAGAGAAGCATTATCATAAGTGTATGTATATTCCATTTTAGGAATAAACTGATTACGGAGGCTGATGTAAAGGGCCGGATTCTGAGCTTGTATTTCCTCAAAAGCCGCAGTCGGATTACGCAACACGTTAAATGTCAATTGGAAGGGCGTGATACTGTGTTTCCGGGTAGGCACAGGCTGAAAGTCATACGTAACGTTTCCACCGAACGCAAGCAGTTTATAGTACTTGGCACGGTTCATCTGGTCTATATAGACACGGAAGGTAGTGGAAGCCGGGAAGTCATATTCCTTGGTACCCATCCGGGGAAAGACGATACGCGGAAAGGTAAGTGCAGAAGATAAGCCCAACTCGTAACTATTCATCAGCGAACTGCTGTTCTTACCCGTCTGCCATTCATAAGAGCCGTTTACTTTCACATTCCAGGTTTCACCACCGCCGAAGACGTTGTTCTTCGTTACGGTGAAGGCGGCACCGGGGCCGGTCTGGTTATTACTTTTCATCGTAACATTGAAGTCCAGTTCAGCATCATACGGTTTATCCAGCATAGCACGGATATTCACGTCCAACGTATCGGAAACGAGCGCCGTATCGCGGGGCGTGTACTGCATCTCCAGATAACGGAAAATACCTACACTTGCCAGACGCTCCTGGATACGTGTTTGCCGATACTGGCTATACAACTTTTCCGGACGACGGCGCATACCTCCCTTGTCCAGTTCCTGCCGTTTCCGTTGATAACCTTGGTAGTTCAGCCAACGGTGAAGCATATTGGGACGTATCTTCAGTTTATCGTAATAGTGTATCCAAAAAGTCTTGTAGTAGAGACTGTCATTGGGCATTTGTCCTTGTGGCCCTTGGAGGTAGAAATTGGTTTTACCTACGAAGAAAGGACGTTCGGCATCCTTCGGCATACCGGGAACGGGGATCATGCGCAGGCTGACGTGCCCACCGGGAACGAGGGTTGTATCAGCCTGGTAAGTCAGATAGTCAGGGCGAAAATAGTAATACCCCATATTACGCAGCAGGCCGCTGATGCGGGTACGCTCACCATCAAGATCGGTAACATTGAACTGTTCACCCGGGCTGATCAGGGAGCGACGGCGACCGAGGTTGATAATCTGCATGGTGGTACTGTTGAATCCCCTATAATAAACGGTATCAATAAAGTACGGGTTGCGCATATCGACCGTATATTGCAACTTGGCTTTCAGACTGTCCTTGGGATTAACGAAAGTTTGATAGCTTACTGTACCATTAAAGTACCCATAATCGTGCAGGATATTTGTCGCTACTTTCTGTCGGATGTCCGGATTAACGGAGGATATGAGCACGGGAGTAGCGGCAAAGCGGTTGAATATCCACTTTCCGAAACCTTTCTTGTACTTTCCAAAACCATTGTACACCCACAGTCCGAAAGGGAAAGGAATGCGGTATTCGGAACTACCGAGCAGAGAGTTATTGGGGGCTTTGGCAAGGGCGGCTTCCACTTCTTCCATAGCGGTCTCGCCTACCTTGGTATCGGAGCGGTTCTCTACAATCATCGGCTTCTGACCGGTGTAGAGCACTTCGCCTTCAGGCAGGTGCTTAGTAGTGGAGCAGGCTGCCAGAAGCAGGGTTGCAAGGAGTATATATACAAGTTTCTTCATTTTATTCTTCTATGTATTAAGAATTTATGTATGTGCCTACCACCTCCCCCTTCGGGTACTCCTCCTCCCGGGAGGAGGAGAACTGAGAATGATTCGAGAGGCATCATACTATTGCTATTTCTTTTACACTATTCGCTTACAGGTTCTACTTTCTTCTTTCTCTTGAATATGAACAGCTCACTCAGGCGGTCCATTTTCCGGCGAAGCACAAGGCCGACACCTGTCTCGGTTATCTCACCGTCGAGCACACTTTCATAGTTCTTGTTGTGGAATACGCGGACATAGCGTGTACCACTATTATCCAGACGATATTCCAAAGAAATATTATCGATGAACGATTCTACGTCATTCGTTGCATTGGCGCCACTGGACACTTTTCCACCGATAATGATCTGTACACGATCATTGAAGAAACGCTGCGAATAGCGGAAACTGTAGTCCGTCTGTTTATCGCCCGTTTCGGCGGCAGTACGGTCTTCAATACCCACACTGAGGGAAGCATTCTTCAGGTTCCCGGTCAGTGAATTAATCTGGCTTTGCAGCACACTGTTCAGTGCGGAACCCATGGTTAAACCACCACCTTTTCCGCTGTTATAAAGATACATACCGGTGGCAAGCATGGTGATGGCCTGCTTGCTTCGTTCATCGGCGCTCATTCCTGCCAGCTCACCCTGCACAGTGGCATCTTCAGGGGCACTCAGATTAAAACTCAAATCAGGGTTCTCCAAACGATTCTTGATGCTGATGGAAACGTCGAAGTTCACCATACGCGAACCACCGTCATCACCATCGGATACGGAAGCGCGGACACGCTCCGTAGCAGTCAGGTTGAGCGAAGGGTTCATCGGATTACCCGTCCAGTCCACATAGCTTCCGTTGACAAACTGGAACTCTTTCAGAGGAATAACGGGCAGGGCATATTTCATCATACCACCGATCAGCGTATAGCGACCGGACAATGTGAGATCGCCTTGCGGAGTATATTGCAGATTCAGGTCACCTCCACCTTCCAATTCCACACGGCTGCTGCGGTCAGGGCTGAGATCGGCACGTAAGCGTACGGCATCATCAATATGCACAGACATCAACATGTCCATACCGCCAAGCGACATAGTGGGAACTTCCGTTGCCTGTACCGAAGTAGTATCCGTAAAGGAAGTGAATGTAACGAGTTCACCCAAACGGTCTTCTACTGTCAAGGGCGAATCGGTCAGCACATAGGTTACATCCGTATTACCCAGCAGATTCATGTTTCCGCGCATGGTCAGTCCATCCAGCGGACCGCGTACGGTAGCGTTCAGGTCCACGAAGATTTTACCGTAAAGCATACTCTCGCGTGTGCGGGGTGCATCGAGCAGAGTATAATTCTGTGCACGCAAGGTCAGGTTTGCTGTCGGTCGGTCCATATTCCGGAAGTCCACGTTTCCGTCTATCGTGAAGGGGTTACGACTGGTGGTATATATAGCAAACTTATTAAATATAAGCTGGTTATTCTCTATCTTCAACGGACGATTGTCGAACCAGTAGCGAGCACCTGCCTGACGGGCGTAGACAGAGACACTGTCTAATGAAAGATCGCCGCTCATCTTTGGTTTCTCCATATCTCCATTGATATAAAGTCCACCGTCAATGTCACCTGTGAAAGTAACGACCTGATCGGGCATAAAGGCATTGGCAAGGGAAAGCGGGAAATGCTCGAAAGTGGTGTTGACTTCAAGCGAATCACGTCCGTTCTTCTGAGTTAATACGGCATCGGCAGTCAGCACCTCCTGATCTCCCGACCGGAAATAGGCATTCAGATAGTGCGTGCCTTTATCACCCGGAAGCCATGTGGCGCCCAGTCCGATGTTACCTACCGGCTGGCGTTCGTAAGTCAGCTTTTCCACACCGGCTTCAGCGGAAACTTGCAGGGAGGTTGCTGTTTGTATATAGTTTGCTTCCGCAGAGAAAAGTCCCGTGATACGGGGCATATAAGGCAGAATGCCACTTAGTTTATCCAAGCGGAAACGGATTAATTCCAGATTTATATTCTGTAAAGAGACAGTGTCAGACCGGTCGGACTGCATACGGAAGCAGAGTCCGTCCTCACTGTCCATGTCGACATTAGCGTAGACGCGCATATTCTTGTGCAGATAAATCCAGTCGCTGTTATCTACAAAGTGGAACTTCTGGAAAGCAATGATAGGCTCGGCAGGTGTCAGGCGGAAGGCAATACCATTACCCCTACCCCGGCCCTCTATCAAAGGACGGGCATTGATACCCAGATCGAGTCCGGTATCTCCCTTCGCATCCACATAATTCAGGGTAAGTTCGGCATCTTCATTACGGATTTCACCCGTCAGTGTACTGCGGAAGACAAACTGAGGGTTCTTTGGTCCATTTATAACACCCCCCTGCAACTTCATGCGTGCAGTGTCCTGGCTGATAGCAAAGAAAATGGTATCCAGTTGTAAGGAGTCCATACGCAGACCATGTATAGCAGTTCGCCCGTTGATACCACGTCGGGGTGTGGCGCCAAAACGCAATATAAAGTCATCAAAAGAAATATCCTTGGTTGCCAGGAAATAACTGACAGGATTCTGCTTACCGGCTTTCAGTTGCATACCGGCTGAAGGCAGTGCTTTCCGTAATTCTGCATGGTCGAGTTGCTTCAATTCTATCTGCCGGGTAAGAAGTGTGGCAAAGACAGTACCTTGATCCATCAGTTTCTGCAAGGTACTGCGGGCACGGAACTGAAAGTCGAGGTCGCCTGCATCCATGTTCATCTTGATAGAGTCATGGCGTGCTTCGGCACCGAGAGTGAAAGCGAAAGGATGCTTCAATGGTTTAGGAGAAATACCTAACTCATGCAGACCGACATTCTCCACATTCATAGCCACCTTGCCATCCAGGTATTTACGGTCAAGACGCATATCCGCATCCGCCTGCATCTTCAGCAGGGCATTGTCGCTCGTCATGTGTACAGTGGCAAGAGTGGATTTCAATCCGGCTGTCAGGTCGATGCCGGAGATATTCCAGTGTCCGTATTGTAATTCACCGAGAGAAGCTTGTACAGCAGCCACGGTACGGTGATTGGCGGGATCGAAT